>JBAPLR010000001.1:0-277250 GCA_037083745.1 Candidatus Dasytiphilus stammeri
GAGATATATATTTCAGAATTTTCTTTATTGATAAAATCTCATGTTTTTAATGTAATTTAAAGGAGATAAATATTATTTTTCATTAATCATGACTAAATGCTCCTCGTAGAGAGAAGATACTTTTTATCTAGAAATAATATGTTCACTTCTATCTACAGATAGATTAAAGGTAAATATTAGTTAAACATTTTTAAGAGAAATAAATAAATTATTATTGAGTAATTATTGGGGATCTTATTTTCTAGAAGAGAACTTAAATAGTAGTTAGTATATGAGTAATTACTAAATTTAATATTTCTCCTTACTTATGAGTAGTAAATATTATCCAACATAAATAAAAGATAAAAAATTATCTAGTTATATAAAAGGTTATTTCATTAATATTATGAATATTTTGCTTTAACTAAAGAAAATTTCAGTTACGATAGGTAATCAACATATTCTTTCTAATGTTTCTTTTGAATTAAAAGCCAGGCAAATTATCATATTAATAGGACCTAATGGAGCTGGAAAAAACTACCCTAGTACGCGTACTATTAGGATTAATGTCTCCTACAGAAGGTAATATTTATATTGAACCATCATTACGTATTGGTTATGTACCGCAAAACATTGGTAAAGATTTTTCTTTATCTTTATCAGTCAAGCGATTTTTGCAATTAAAGATAAAAGTAAAAAAAATTATATTTTTTCTATTTTACAACAAGGAGGAGCAAAAAATTAATTGAATATCCTATTCCAGATCTATCTGGAGGAGAAATACAACGGATATTACTGGCACGTGCTTTAATAAATAATCCTCAATTATTAATTTTACTTTTAGCAATTACTATTACAGTGTCAATAAAATTTGTTGGTGCTTTATTAATAACATCTATGCTAATTATTCCGGCGGATGCTGCTCAACTGTTATCTCGTTCTCCTGAACAAATGGTAATAATAGCTATTATAGGTATTTTCTCGGTCACTATCGGAAGTTACATTTCTTTTTTATCCGCCCTGCTCCCTGGACCAACTATTGTCGTAAATACTACCATAATTCTTATTATTACTCTAATAATAAGAATTAGGTTAAATAAAAAAATTACACATTTATACTAATTCCAAAATGGTTATAAGTTTGATGTGTAGCTATTCTTCCTCGCGCTGTACGCTTTAGGTATCCTTGTTGAATTAAAAAAGGTTCTAAGACATCTTCAATAGTATGTTTTTCTTCCCCAATAGACGCCGCCAGATTCTCAATTCCTACTGGTCCTCCACTAAATTTTTCCATAATAGTACATAGTAATTTTCGATCTAGATAGTCAAATCCTGCCGTATCAACATTTAATACATCTAAAGCTTTTATGGTAACCTCCCTAGTTAAGTAACCTTTAGCATATACATCTGCAAAATCTCTTACTCTCCGTAATAATCTGTTAGCAATCCTAGGTGTTCCACGTGCGCGTCTAGCTATTTCGTTTATTCCTTCCTCAGTAATCTTGACTTCTAAACATTCTGCACTTCGCTGGATAATTTTTTGTAAATCAGTAATTTCATAAAATTCTAGTCTTTGGATAATACCAAATCGATCTCGCAGAGGAGATGTTAACGATCCTGCTTTAGTAGTAGCCCCAATTAAAGTGAATGGAGGTAAATCTAGTTTTAGAGATCGTGCACCCGGACCTTCACCTATTAGGATATCTAATTGATAATCTTCCATAGCCGGGTAAAGTATTTCTTCTACTACCGGAGACAAACGATGAATTTCATCAATAAATAAAATATCATGAGCTTCAAGATTAGTTAAAAGTGCAGCTAAATCACCAGCTTTTTCTAAGATAGGTCCTGAAGTAGTACGCAAATTAACTGCCATTTCATTAGCAACAACATTAGCTAAAGTAGTTTTTCCTAATCCCGGAGGACCAAAAATAAGCAAATGATCTAAAGCGGCCGAACGCATTTTAGCTGCCTTAATAAATATATCCATTTGTTCTCTTACTTTGGTTTGTCCTATATATTCTTTTAAGGTTTGCGGACGAATAATCCGTTGAGGAATATTTTTTTTCAGACAATTATTATCTGAACTAATCATCTCAGGAGAGGTAAGACGAGAAATTTTTCTCATAAAATTTTATTAATTATAAAAAGGTTCGAAGAGCTTCCCGAATGAGGCTTTCACAATCTGCATAAGTATGATCCTTATAGACAATATTAATTATACGTTTAGCATCTTGCGGCTTATATCCAAGTGATATTAACGCTGAAATAGCTTCATTTTCAATATTTCTATATGGTGACAAATTATTTTCATTCTCATATTTAGGAGTTAAAATATTATGATTTATATCATTAAAAAAATTATTATATTTTTCTATCAACCGATCTTTCATTTCAATTACTAAACGTTCCGCAGTTTTTTTTCCTACTCCCGGTAACTTCTCTAGAGTACTAATTTTTTTATTTTTAATAGCAGCGATAAATTGTGATGAAGACATACCTGATAGGATTGATAATGCTAATTTTGGTCCTATACCATTAACCTTAATTAACTCTCGAAATAATGTTCTTTCTTGTTGATGATTAAATCCAAATAATAAATTGGCATCTTCCCGTACTATAAAATGTGTAAGAATAATAACTTCAACATTTAATTCAGGAAGACTATAAAAACAAGTCATGGGCATACTCACTTCATAACCGACCCCATTTACTTCAAGTAAAATTTGAGGAGGTAATTTCTCAATTATAATTCCTCTTAAACGTCCTATCACTTTAATTTCCTTGAAATTTTTAAAAATATTTTTTTTAAAACTAATGATTTAATAAAAATTATCTTATTCCTACCAGACATGAGAATAGAGTACTTATTTTACACACATATGACAATGTGTGATGGCTATAGCTAAAGCATCCGCTGCATCGGTAGGAGGAGTAAATGATAATTTTAATAAAAAACGTACCATATGCTGAACCTGTTTTTTACCCGCTTCACCCGTTCCTACAACAGTTTTTTTGACCTTTTTAGCTGCATATTCAAATATGGGTAAATGATGATTAACAGCAGATACCATTGCTGCTCCCCTAGCATGTCCTAATTTTAATGCCGAATTAGCATTTTTAGCAATAAATACTTGTTCTATTGCTAATACATTAGGATTAAATTGAGTTATAATTTTACTCACTCCTAAATAAATTAATTTTAAACGACTAGCAAATACTTCCTCATTACTATGAATACAACCACTATCAAGATAATGAATAATATTGTCTTTTTTTATAATTACACCATATCCGGTTACTCGTGATCCGGGATCTATGCCTAAAATAGTTATCATTATGTATTTATTCATCCTGAATTATATTTTCAGGATAATCATCGAAATCTGCATTATGATAAATTTCTTGTACATCTCCCATTATTTCAAGTAAATGAATTAAATTCATCAATTGAGTCGCCATTAGTAAAGAGATCTTTACTTTAATTTTAGGTATCATCTTGATATCTGATGATTCCGCCGAAAATCCCGCATCTTCCAAAGCTGGAGTGATAATACTCAATAATTTCGGTTCCATAAAGATATCTATCTTATTGTCATATTTTCTACTTATAATATCCTCCGCACCAAATTGCAATGCTATATTAAGCAGAGTTTCTTTATTATGCTCATTAACATAAGTTAAAATTGCTTTTTTTCGAAACAAATAAGATATCGAACGTGGAGGAACTAAACTCCCATCATTTTTCGAAAAAATTCTTCTTAATTCTGAAATAGTTCTATTACGATTATTAGTTAAGCATTTAATCAGAAGTGCGGTACCTCCTGGACCATATCCTTCATAGATTATAGAATTTAAATATTTCTTATCTTCATGAGTTCCTCTTTCCCGACTAATAGCACGGATAATAGTATCTCGAGTGATATTTTTTGCTATAGCTTTATCTATTGCCGTTTTTAAACGGTTATTAGACATGGGATTACTACCTCCTATCTTAGTGGCGGAAATAATCTCTCTAATAATTTTAGTAAAAATTTTTTCACGTTTTGCATCTTGTGTAGCTTTTCGATGTTTAGTATTAGCCCATTTACTATGACCAGACATTTTATTCTCCCAGATTATTTTGTATTAATTAATAATATTTCTCTTCTAGAAGACAAATAATTAACTAAATCACTTATTAGTGATGATTGTAATTAGGCGTACTGGTCATTAAACATGAGGCAGTATTAGTTTTAGGAAAAGCAATCACTTCTCGTAGATTTTTGCTGCCTGTAAGTAACATAACAATTCGATCTAATCCTAATGCTATCCCTGCATGTGGCGGAGTACCGTATTTGAGTGCTTCTAGAAAAAATCCAAACTTGTTATTTTGTTCTGCTGTAGACATTCCTAATAACGAAAAAACTGTTTGTTGCATCTTTAAAGAATGGATACGTACAGAACCACTTCCAATCTCATATCCATTAATCACGAGATCATACGTATTAGCTAACGTAGTTAGAGGATTTTTTATTAATTCTTCTGGAGTCACCTGCTGATAAGGTGAAGAAAATGGATGATGTTCCGAAGTAAGCTTGCCGTTTTCATCTTTAATGAACATAGGAAAGTCTACTATCCAAACAGGAGACCAAGTATCTTTTATGGTTAAACTGCAATCCTGTGATATTTTTAACCGCATCTCAGCTAAGATATTTAAAATTTCTTTATTGACTCCTACACATACAAATATTAGATCACCGTCACTAAGCTCTATCCGGTTTAGGATAGCTTCTATTAACTCTGTAGAAATCATACATTGTTGACTAATATTTTTCATAACCTTTCTTTTTTCTAAAGAAGATCTTGAGATCCATTCACATTGAACTTTCGAATAATTTTTTATACAATTATTTTTATAACTTTCCATTTGATTTTTACTAATTTTAGTCTTCCTGGTAATTTTAAGCCCTCGTACTCTATTTAATTGATTATTAGTAATATTATTACAGCAAATATTATTTGCTAAGATCTCAGAAAAATCTAATAATTCTAAAGAATTACGTATATCCGGTTTATCAGTACCAAACCGATTTATAGCTTCACTTAAACTAATAACGGGAAAGCGTGCTAAATTTATTCCTTTTATTTGTTTCCAAAGTTTACAAATCATTTTTTCTATCACAGATCTTAATTTTCTTGCAGACATAAAAGATGTTTCTATATCAATTTGAGTAAATTCAGGTTGTCGATCCATTCTTAGATCTTCATCCCGAAAGCACTTGGCTATTTGATAATAACGATCAACTCCAGAAATCATTAACAATTGCTTAAATAATTGGGGAGACTGAGGTAAAGCATAATATTTTCCGGGATGTACTCTACTTGGTACTATATAATCTCTAGCTCCTTCGGGGGTACCCCTAGTTAATATAGGAGTTTCTATTTCCATAAATCCTTTATGATTAAGAAAATTTCTTATTATAGTACTAGTCTCAGCTCTTATTTTTAGACGTTGTCTAATTTCATCTCTTCGCAAGTCAAGATAACGATATTTTAAGCGCATTTCTTCACTATTTATTCGATGGAGATCAATTGGTAAGGGGTCTGATGAATTTAGAATTCTTAGATAAGTGGCTTTAACTTCTATAGCTCCAGTGGCAATTTTATTATTAAAATTTTTACGAATATGTACTATACCTTGTACTTGAATACAGTACTCTAATCGTAATTGGATAGCTTTTTCAAAAATATCTTTCAATTCTTGATCAAAAAAAATCTGAACTATACCTTTAGAATCACGTAAATCAATAAATATTAATTGTCCTAAATTACGAATACGATGTACCCATCCACATAAAGTAACTTTATGTCTAACATGCGCCACACCTAGCTGACCGCAATATTTAGTACGCATAAATAATTCCTTTCTCTACAATTAGATATCTATTTTATAATTTTAAATTTATTATATATTTTATTACTCTCTAGTAAGAGAGATAAAATGTCTATTTATATAAAAAATCATATTATACCTAAATAATATTTGGTAAAGATTATTAATAATAATTATTGCCTCTTTTTAACAAAAAAGCTTATATTTAAGGAATAAAATTTTATGTCCTATCGTAAAGATAAAATCTTTTCATTACCTCTGTTACATCTTAATCAGTGGCAATTTGATCAACAGGTATCTGATGTTTTTCCAGACATGATTACTCGTTCAGTTCCAGGTTATTCTATCATAACTTCTATGATAGGAAAATTTTCTCAATACTTTGCTACTTCTCATACATATATTTATGATTTAGGATGTTCTTACGGTACTGTAACTTCTTTTATTATAAACAACCTAAAAGTTACTGATTGTACACTCATTGCTATTGATAATTCACCTGCCATGATTGATCATTGTAAAAAACATTTACAACAGGTAATGACTTATGATAATACCATTCATATTATTGAAGCCGATATATGTGATGTTACCATTGTCAATGCTTCACTGGTAGTATTGAATTTTACTTTACAGTTTTTATCTCTGGTGAAACGTCAGAAGATTTTAAAATCTATTTATAGAGGACTAAAAAGAGGGGGAGTATTGATTCTATCGGAAAAATTTCATTTTGATGATCATGAAATCCAGAGCCTTTTTTTTGAGATGCATCATAACTTCAAACTATCTAATGGTTATAGCCGATTAGAAATTAATCAAAAAAGACAAATCATCGAAAGCGTTTTACTGACGGAAAGTATAGAAAATTATAAAAAAATACTCTTCTCTATTGGTTTTACACATGTAGAACTATGGTTTCAATATTTAAACTTTGGATCTTTAATAGCTCTAAAATATTAAAGAAAGTAGTATGATAAATTTGACATCTTTTTTACAGGATATTATCTGCTCCCCATTACTTAATAGATGGGTAGAAACATTACCGGCTTTACTGGGAACATTTCAGCGAAACAAATATCCTGGTATAGTAAAAAAATGGTACAATAGTGTACAAAAATTACCCTTACTGATTCCTGAAAAATTAAATTTACAAGAAGGTATTAGTGCCAGCAGTCAATTACTAAATGTAGGTGAACGAAATAAGATAGAAAATCTTCTCAATCATTTAACACCTTGGCGAAAAGGACCATTTTATATTTATGGTATAAATATTGATTCTGAATGGCGTTCCGATTTTAAATGGAATCGTCTCGTGAAACATATATCTTCACTTAATAATCGCATGGTTCTAGATGTGGGCTGTGGAAATGGTTATTATCTATGGCGGATGCTAGGTGCAGGTGCTAAATTCGCAGTAGGTATAGATCCCAGTAAATTATTTTATTTTCAGTTTGAAGCCATTAAAAAGTTAATAGGAAATAAAAAGTCAGTTCATCTCTTACCCATTCGGATTGATCAGTTACCTCCCCTTGCTGTTTTTGATAGCGTTTTTTCAATGGGTATTTTATATCATCGAAGATCTCCTTTACATCATCTTCAAAATCTAAAAAATCACTTAATTGCTGGAGGAGAATTAATATTAGAAACTCTAGTTTTACCAACCGATATATCTCCGGTGTTATTTCCAGTAGATAGATATGCAAATATGCGTAATGTTTGGTTTATTCCTTCTCCTAACACTCTTAAAATATGGTTACATCGTTGTGGATTCAAAAATATTCGCGTGGTAGATTTACAAATGACTACTGTGAACGAACAACGTCGTACTAAATGGGCAAATCTTTACTCTTTATCGGATTTTCTTGATCCACAAGATAACTCTAAAACTGTTGAGGGTTATCCTGCTCCATTACGTGCTATAATTATAGCAATAAAATAATTATTATTTAACTTCCTGTGTCGTCACCAACTAATATCCCTCTAACATAGTTCAACTTCATGAATCTTCAAAGATTTATTACTGATCAAATTCGTACGGCGATGATATCATCAGGAATACCTAAAGAACATAAAATTCAAGTCATTCCTGCTACTAAATCTCAATTTGGAGATTATCAGGTTAATGTTATATCTCTGGCAAAATCTTTACATAAATTACCCGATCAGATAGCTAACCAAATTGTTTCCAACTTACAGATGACTTGTTTTGCTAAAAAAATAGAAATTTCCCAAATGGGGTATATAAATATTTATTTGAATATTTCCTGGATAGCTCATCTCTTAGATAAGATGCTATCATCTTCGCGACTCGGTATTCTGCCGGTAAAAAAACCCCAAACAGTAGTAATTGATTACTCAGGACCAAATGTAGCCAAAGAAATGCATGTAGGTCATCTTCGTTCAACTATAATTGGAGATGCTACCGTTCGAACCTTATCTTTCTTAGGTCATAATGTTATTCGTGCTAATCATATAGGTGATTGGGGATTACAATTTGGAATGTTAATTGCTTTGTTAAAAACAAAACATCATCATTATGATGATGATCTAGATCTAAATAATTTAGAATATTTTTATTGTGAAGCTAAACATCATTATGAAACAGATACTGTGTTTGCAGAGTTAGCTAGACATTATGTAGTCAAGTTACAACAAGGAAATTCAGAATGTCGTGCCTGGTGGAAAAAAATCGTAAATATTACTATATCTGAAAATCAGAATATCTATAAGAGACTTAATGTCAGTCTTACTACTCATGATGTAATGGGTGAAAGCATATATAATAGTATGTTACCTAGTATCGTGAACGATCTAAAATCTAAAGGATTAGCGGTTAATAGTAATGGTGCTACGGTAGTTTTTCTTCCTGAATTTAAAAATAAAAATGGAAATTCCATGGGAGTTATTATCCAAAAGAAAGATGGAGGATATTTATACACCACTACGGATATCGCCTGTATAAAATTTCGTTATGAACATTTCCATGCAGATCGAATTATTTACTATATAGATTCTCGTCAGAATCAACACTTAATGCAAGTATGGGCTATAGTTCGTAAAGCTGGGTATGTTCCGTCCACCATTTCATTAGAGCATCACATGTTTGGTATGATGTTAACCAAAGATAAAAAACCTTTTCAAACTAGAAAAGGAAAAATTATTAAATTATCCTCTTTATTAGATGAAGCAATATCAAGAGCCTTGGATTTAGTCCAAGCTAAAACTTCTTTTCTTTGCTCAGAAGAACAACTTAAAATTGCTAATATTATTGGCATTGGTGCTCTTAAGTATGCCGATTTGTCCAAAAATCGCCTTACTAATTATGTATTTGATTGGGATCAAATGTTATCCTTCGAGGGAAATACTGCTCCCTACATACAATATGCATACACTCGAGCTCTATCTCTATTTCGTAAAGCTCAAATTCCAGAAGAAAGCTTAACTGATATAAGTATTCACTTTTTCAATAAAGTGGAATTTCTTTTAGGAGTGCGGTTACTACAATTTGAGGAAACTTTAACTAAAGTTGCTTGGTATGGACTTCCACATCTAATGTGTAATTATCTTTATAATTTAGCAAATTTATTTTCCCATTTTTATGAACATTGTCCTATTATTAACTTATCAGATGAGTCACTACGAAAAAGTAGATTAAAATTAGTAATTTTATTATTTAGAACTTTAGAACAAGGATTAGATACGTTAGGTATTGCAACCATAGATAGAATGTAAGGACCTTTTTAATATTTTTATATTCAAAATTTTTATTAAAATTTTATGGTGAGGTGTCCGAGAGGATAAAGGAGCATGCCTGGAAAGCATGTATACGTGAATTGCGTATCGAGGGTTCGAATCCCTCTCTCACCGTTATAGTTTTTAGAACTCCTAAAACTAGGATAGAGATATCCTACTTATTTATAGTGAATTAGGAGCTTTATATTAAGATATATTAAGCTTTTATAAATCTCTGTTTCTTCTTAGAAGCACGCTGATAATCTAATAAGCTAACCACTAGAATAGCAATGCTGGCTAATATAAATCCAGGAATAATCTCATATATTCCTAACCAAGAATAGTGCTTCCAGACTACTACAGTAGCAGTACCTATAAGCATTCCGGATAGAGCACCATTACGAGTCATCCGTGACCATCTAACTGACAATAATACTACGGGCCCAAAAGATGCTCCTAAACCAGCCCAAGCATAACTTACTAATCCCAATACTCGATTACTGGGATTAAAAGCAAGAATAACAGAAATTAACGATACTAATAATACCATGAGTCGACCGACCCAGACCATTTCATATTGACTGGCATCTTTTCTAAAAAATGATTTATATATATCTTTGGTTAAAGCACTAGCACATACTAATAACTGACCACTAAGCGTAGACATTACTGCCGATAAAATCGCTGCTAGTATAATGCCCGCAATCCATGGATGAAATAGCAACCGTGTTAATTCTATAAATACTATTTCACTATTTTCTAAAACTTCCGGAGAAAGATGTGGATTTTTTTGAAAAAAAGCAATAGCAAAAAAACCAATTGAAATAGCTCCACTTAAGCATAAAATCATCCATATCATGCCTATCCGCCGAGCATTTCTAATAGTCGATGGAGAATCTGCAGCCATAAAACGTGCTAGAATATGAGGTTGTCCGAAGTATCCAAGACCCCAACTAAGTAATGATATAATAGCTATACTACTGAGACCATGTATCATATTGAGTTGGGCAATATTTTTAATTTCAATGGTATGGATAGAGGTTAATATTCCTCCATTATTTCTTATTAAGATAAGAGGAGTTAAAATTAATGCAAACATCATTAGACTAGCTTGGATCGTGGCAGTCCAACTGATAGCTAAAAATCCTCCCATAAAAGTATAAATAATAGTCGTCGAAGCGGCCAAGAAAAGGGAAATAAAATAATTTATGCCAAAAGTACTTTCAAAAAGTCGTGCTCCGGCTACTATTCCGGAAGCACAATATATTGTAAAAAATATTAGTATTATTAATGCAGAAGTTAGTCGTAAGATCTGTTCTTTATCATCAAAACGATAAGTAAAATAATCGGGTAAAGTAATTGCATTGTTATTATGTTTATTAGTATGAATGAGTAATCTTTCCGCTACTAATTTCCAATTAAGATATGCACCTATAGCTAGACCAATTGCTATCCAACTTTCTGATATTCCGGATATTAAAACAGCTCCTGGAAGTCCCATTAATAACCATCCACTCATATCCGAGGCTCCTGCCGCTAAAGCAGTGACTAAAGGTCCTAGTTTTCGTCCTCCTAAAATATAGTCTTCAAAATTTTTCGTGGACTTCCATGCTATAAAACCAATAGCAGTAATGATCATAATATAAATTAAAAAAGTTAATAACATTGATCTACTTATGATCATTAATCCGCTCCATTATTATTATTTTTAATTTTCTAAGGACCAAAAATTTTCGTCCTAATTTATAAAATTACTAAGTATATTCAGTAATTATTCTTCTCTAGGAGAGAATCGATAACTAAAAATTGAAATATTTTCTAAACATAAAAATTTTAGATTTAAAAGTATTTATTTTTCTTACTCAAGTTATTGATCCTAGGTTTAAAACCTAATAAAATAATCTTTAATAATTTTATATTAATCCTCATAATATAATTTATAACGTAAATTCATTACTTATCAAGTAAAACTTATCTAATAAGTAGGAATTATTTAATTAATCTATATAATTAGATGTATTTAGGAGAGATTAATAAATCTCTCTCTTATAGAGAGCTTTTATGGTAAAATAACTAGACTTAGTTATGATTAAATTGACTCACGATGAGTATATATCATTATATAATGTTTTATAACAAAAAAAGGAAAGAGATTGTTGGAATCATTTTCACATATTTTAGATCTAATAGGAAAAGATGATACGCGGGAAAAAAAATATTTTCCTTTTAGTAATTTTTCTAGCCAATTAATCACCTATTCCAATAGTAGAAAAGCAATAACTGATGCCTGGAGAATACCAGAAACTCAAGCTATTCCTATATTACTTGAACAAGGTCGTCTTGATTCAGAACTTAAAAAGAAAATTAAACAATTAGCTTATATATTAGTAGAAAATGTCCGCGATGAACATAAAAAATCGGGAGAAAGAAATTCTATTCAACAGTTATTACAAGAATACTCCCTGTCTTCCGAAGAAGGAGTAGCACTAATGTGCCTAGCAGAAGCTCTTTTGCGAATACCTGACTCAGATACACGTAATGCTCTTATCAGAGATAAGATTACTAAAGGTAAATGGAAATTACATCTCGGTTGTAGTTCTTCCTTATTTGTCAATGCTGCTACTTGGGGTTTATTACTAACTGGTAAGTTACTAGAGAAAGAGAGCATTAGGGATAATAAATTATTATCTTTGTTACATACCATTTTTCGTAAATGTAGTGAACCTATGATTAGAAAAATTATAGATTTTTCTATCAGATTGATTGGAAAACAATTTGTGATAGGAGAAACTATCTCGAAAGCACTCTCGTGTTCAATAAATTTAGAATCGAAGGGATTTAGATATTCCTACGATATGTTAGGAGAAGCAGCTTTGACATCTAAAGATGCTCACTCATATTTCTTGGCTTATCAAGAAGCTATTGAAAATATTGGTGTGTTCTCTAATAAGAGAGGAATTTATGAAGGTCCGGGTATTTCAATTAAACTATCTGCATTACATCCAAGATATAATTATCGTCAACATGAACGCGTTATGCAGGAACTATATCCATTATTAAAATCTTTAATGTTATTGGCTAAACAATATGACATAGGTATTAATATTGATGCCGAAGAAGCAGAACGATTAGAATTATCAGTGGATTTGCTAGAAAAACTATGTTTTGATCCCGAATTATCGGATTGGAATGGAATTGGTTTTGTAATTCAATCATATCAAAAGAGATGTCCATTTGTCATTGATCATATCATTGATTTAGCTCATCGGAGTAATCACCGTCTGATGATACGTTTAGTAAAAGGTGCTTATTGGGATAGTGAAATAAAATGGAGTCAGATAGAAGGATATGAAGATTACCCAGTCTATACTCGTAAAGCTTATACTGATATTTCCTATATATCCTGTGCGCGTAAATTATTATCGGTGCCCAAGTTTATTTACCCACAATTTGCGACTCATAATGCACAAACTATGGCAACAATTTATCATTTAGCAGGTTCAAACTACTATCCGGGACAATATGAATTTCAAGGTTTGCATGGAATGTGTGAAAAATTATATGATCAAGTAGTAGGAAAAATTTCCCAAGGAGGGTTAAATAGACCATGTAGAATATATGCGCCGGTAGGTAGTTATGAAAAGTTACTTGCGTATTTAGTAAGACGTTTATTAGAAAACGGAGCTAATACTTCCTTTGTCAATAAGTTAGCAAATCAATCAATTTCAATTAACGAGTTAATAGAGGATCCGGTAGATATCGTCGAAAAAATATCCCGAAGCGAAGGAATACTAGGTGCGTCACATCCTCGAATACCACTTCCTAGATATTTATACGGAAAAAATCGTATTAATTCCAGAGGATTAGATTTAAATAATCAACACCAGTTAGCAAGGTTAGGAGAAAACTTATTATCCCTTGGACGCATTAGCTGGTATGCAGAACCTCTGCTCCATGCATCATATTTAACGAAGAATAAAAAAGAGGATCGGATTATTATCAATCCTGCTAATATGACTGACATTGTAGGATATGTACGTGAAGCTAATGAAGATGAAGTTAATTTAGCACTAACACAAGCTGATCAATCATGGCATAAATGGTGGAGTACAAACTCTGTTGAAAAAAGAGCGAGTATATTAGAGGATGCAGCTAATATCATGGAAAATCAAATGCCGTTATTGATAAGTATTCTGATCCGCGAAGCTGGTAAAACTTTCAGTAATGCTATTGCAGAAGTACGGGAAGGAGTGGATTTTCTTCGTTACTATTCTAATCAGATACGTAATAAATTTGATAATTTTTATATTCCCCTTGGAATAGTAGTTTGTATTAGTCCCTGGAACTTTCCATTAGCTATTTTTACTGGGCAAATTGCTGCTGCTTTAGCCGTCGGTAATAGTGTGTTAGCAAAACCTGCCGAACAAACACCTTTGATTGCAGCGCAAGTAATAAAGATTATGTATCAAGCTGGTGTGCCCCCAAATGTGTTACAACTTATAATTGGAAGAGGTAGTAAAGTAGGTTCTCATTTAATCCGAGATAGCCGAGTACGAGGTATTATGTTTACTGGATCTACAGTAGTGGCCACTTCGATACAAAAAATAATTGCCGGTAGATTTGATACATATCATAGACCAATTCCGTTAATAGCTGAAACAGGTGGAATTAATGCTATGATTGTGGATTCTTCGGCGCTGACCGAACAAGTGGTATTAGATATAATTCATTCTGCTTTTGATAGTGCGGGACAAAGGTGTTCAGCATTACGTTTACTTTGTATTCAAGAAGACGTAGCTGATTATACTATAAATATGCTTAAAGGTGCAATGAGAGAATACCTCATAGGATCTCCTGATCAGCTTAAAACTGATATTGGTCCCGTAATAACTAAAACTGCTAAAAATAATATTGAATCTTATATTAATACCATGCGATCTAGAAAATATAAAATTTTCCAGAGTTCTTTAGAAAGCACTTCAGATTGCAACATAAATGTTGGTCATTTTATACCTCCTACCTTGATAGAAATCAATAGTATAAATGAATTAAAATCAGAAATTTTTGGTCCTGTATTACATATAGTACGTTTTAATCGTGATAGCCTAGCTAATATCATAACTAGTATAAATGATACTGGATATGGTTTGACTCTAGGTCTACATACACGTATTGATGATACTATTACTAAAGTTATTACCCATGCAAACATTGGAAATTTATATATTAACCGGAATATGGTAGGTGCTGTAGTAGGTGTCCAACCATTTGGAGGACAAGGACTTTCAGGTACTGGCCCCAAGGCAGGAGGACCTTTATATTTATATCGGCTTCTTTCTAGTTATCCTGAAGATGGAGTATCTTTACAAAGAGCAGATGCTGAAAAACAACATTCCTCTTTAATTAAAAGGAAAAAGACACATTTACTTTATTCACAGCAAATTTTTAAGTCCTGGATAACTAATAATATGAGCGATTTAGCTCCAATTTGTCAAAAATTTGAAAAATTATCTCAAGTTGGAACGACTTTGTTACTCCCAGGACCTACTGGAGAGGATAATACATACTCTCTATTACCTCGGAAAGGAATATTATGTTTAGCCTCCAATCCCCAGGATATATTTATTCAATTAGCGGCAGTGACTAGTACTGGAGGTAAAGTGGTGTGGATTCAAGATGAAATTCATCAGAGAATATATCAAACTCTTCCTAAAGAAGTAAAAAATATAATTAATTTTACTAGAAATATTTTTAGTCCCATTATTCAATTTGATACAGTACTTTATCATGGAGATCTTAAACAAATGTGTGAAATTTGTGTAAAAATAGCCACGATAAATCATCAGATAATTCCCGTCTATGGATATGGTAGTGGGGATAGTCGTATTTTTTTAGAAAGATTACTATTAGAACGATCTGTCAGTATTAATACTAGCGCAGCAGGTGGTAATGCACATTTAATTACTATTAATGAACCATTAGATACATTGATTCAGTAGAATAATCTACCTATTAGTAGAGTGTAATTTATGAATTTACTTTCGGAAAAAAAAATTTTGATAACCGGAGTAGCTAACCATCGTTCTCTTGCTTTTGGGATAGCTTGTTCTCTACAGAAGTATGGTGCCGAATTAGCTTTTACCTATCAAAATCAACAATTAAAAAAAAGAGTAAAAAAAATAGCGAATCAATTTAAATCTAAAATTGTCTTACCATGTGATGTAACCCAAGATTCTAATATTAAAGATCTTTTTTCTGAGTTATCAACAATATGGCCAAAATTTGATGGATTAGTCCATTCAATTTGTTATGCTCCTTCTAATCAATTTAGTCGCAATTATATAGATTGTATAACCCGAGAAAGTTTTAACATAGCTCATGAAATTAGTTCTTATAGTTTTGTAGCTTTAGCTCAAGCTTGTCGTCACATGCTTAATAAAACTGCAGCTCTTATAACTATTTCTTATGTAGGTGCAGAACGTACTGTTACCCATTACAATGTTATGGGAGTAGCAAAGGCCTCATTAGAGGCTAATGTCCGTTATATGGCGCACTCTTTTGGTAAATTAGGAGTACGTGTGAACGCTATTTCGGCAGGTCCAATTTTAACCCTAGCATCTTCTGGAATTAAGAACTTCAGAAAGATAAAAAATTATCATGAAACAGTCTCTCCTCTCCGATCAGGAGAAGTGAGGATAGAAGAGATTGGGAACGCAGCTGTTTTTCTATGTTCTCATTTATCCGCGGGGATAACGGGAGAAATTTTGCATGTAGATAGAGGTTTTAGTATAACAGCTATTAATATTAATAATACCTCGCATAATGAAAGTAAAAAATATCAAAATTCATTATGATTCTAAAATAGAAACTTTTATAAAAATATTGACCTTGTACTTTATTCAATTCCTACGTTAAGATAGAGATCTGATTAATTTTAGGCAAAAATATAATCAATTATAACAACATAAAAAAAGTATTAATTGACTCTAAAAATAAATGTTAAAATAAGAACGATGAATTGAATGACTTGGTGAGTAGAGTCAGATATTAAGAAGTAATAAGTAAATTAATAAAATCTAACTTAGATAGTACAACAGTGAATATTAAAAATTTTATTCTTTTAATATTTTTTAGCTTTAATATAATTATATATTATAACTTCCTCTAAGTACAGGATTAGAAATGTCTAAATGAATTTACTTAAATTATGGTGGAATATACCATCTTTTCCGGTCTTATTAAAGAATCGAAATCAACTGCAGTGACATATCCTAATTGCACCGCAGATTCTTTTAAGGTTAAATTTTCTCGGTGAGCTTTAGTAGCAATTTCTGCTGCTTTATCATAACCTATGTATGGCGTGAGAGCAGTTACTAACATCAAAGATTCGTTTAATAATAAGTTAATTTTTTTTAAATTAGGTTTAATTCCCGTGATACAATTTATGTTAAAACTAGCTATGCCATCACTTAACAACCGCACGGATTGAAGAAAATTATAAATTATCATTGGTCTATAAACATTTAATTCTAGCTGTCCGGAAGATCCTCCTATACTTAAAGATACATCGTTACCCATAACTTGACAACATAACATAGTTATCGCTTCACATTGTGTAGGATTAATTTTACCTGGCATTATAGAACTACCGGGTTCGTTTTCAGGAATTAAGATCTCCCCAATACCACATCGAGGACCAGAGGATAATAAACGTATATCATTAGCAATCTTCATTAATGAAACTGCTATTCCTTTTAATACCCCATGTGCATGTACTACTGCATCACATGTAGCTAAAGCTTCAAATTTATTTTCAGCGGTAATAAATGGTTGTTTTGTTAACTGAGATATTTTTCTCGCTACACGTTCCGCATATTCACAATGAGTATTAATTCCTGTTCCTACCGCACTACCTCCTAAAGCTAATTTACTAAGAGGTAGTAAAATATTTTCTAGAAATTTCTGATGATTATTTATCATTTCCTTCCATCCCGATATTTCTTGTCCTAAAGTAATAGGAGTAGCATCCTGTAAATGAGTACGACCAATTTTAATAATATTCTTATTTTTTTCAGATTTATCATTCAAAGATTGATGTAATAATTTTACCTGAGGAATTAAGTGATTACGTAGAGCTATATACGCTGCTATATGCATAGCTGTAGGGAAGACATCATTGGAACTTTGATTTTTATTTACATCATCATTAGGATGGACTAAACATTTTAGCCCGCGTTCTCCTCCTAAAATTTCACTCGCTCGATTGGCTAATACTTCATTCATATTCATATTGGACTGTGTTCCAGAACCCGTTTGCCAAATAACTAATGGAAATTCATTTTGATGCTTATTCGCTAAAACTTCATCAGCCGCCATTATAATAGCTTGAGCACAATGAGGTGAAAGTAAATCTAAATCTCTATTAACTTCAGCGGTAGCTTTTTTAATTATCGCTAAAGCCTTTATTAACTCATAAGGCATAATTTCTCGCGAAATAGAGAAATATTTAAGTGCTCGTTGTGTTTGAGCGCCCCATAATTTACTTGCAGGTACATTGATCGTACCTAGTGAATCTTTTTCACATCGATAATGGATCATAACATAAGATCTCCTTTTTTTACCAAAAGTATCTATTAATCCTCTTTCTCTTCTAAGTAGTTAGAACTCAATAATCTTATCAAAAATAAGAAGCTTAAATTTTTATTTAGTGCTAAAAAAATTATCCAAAGTTTTAATTAATTCTCTTTTTGGAAAATGTCTCCAGATTCCATCCATCTTAAGATGGTCAGTATTATTATCAGACATTCCTCGCAAAAAAAGATAATAAACTCCTCCAAAATTTTTATTATAATTATAATGTGTTAATCGATCTCTTAAATAACGGTGGAATGCTAAGGTGTACAAATGTGAACGCCATTCATAATGATTAGTAGTAATGATGGATTTAAGAATATCTGAAGTATAAAAGGATTGATCTTTTCCTAACCAGTCAGTTTTATAATCAATAAGATAATATTTCTCTTTCCATTTAACAATCAAATCAATAAGACCTGTTAACATTCCCTGAAATGGATGAAAATAAAGTTTTGGACCACACCCAGATAAAGGAGCAGAAAAATGTATTAACTGATCTAGTTGCGAAATTTTTCGGATAGACTCTATTTTTAATGAAAATTTCCATGAAATTTTCTTATTTTTGGGTGTAATTTTACTTAGGCTTAATTGTTCTTCCTGCACTAACGAAAAATTCAAAATATCATTTATCCAATTGGTGATAAATGGAGTCCATGATATATCTATGCCATGATTATTGAGATGTTTTTGAAAGGTTAATTTATGAGTAATTTTAGTAAAATCTAGTTGTTCTAATAAGCTATGCAAAAAAATATTAGACTTAATCCCTCTAGGAAAAGTATGAGGAGATTGAATTATAGGTAATTCTACATTATTATCATCGGTGTCATCCACTTCCACATGTGCTTCATTTTCAATATAAGGAAATAATTCCTCTCCTAGAGAATGATCCCCAGGAGGTACATTATTAACCGGACAGTAAGTCTTTAAATTTTTCTTTATAATTACTGAAGATGGAAATTGGTCTGATGTCTGATCTGAACCAAAAGTAGTACTATTGTACGTAGTATCTATATCTTCTGCATATACTACTTCAATATTTTCATTTTGAATCTTATTTAAGATAGATCTTAAACATTGTGCATGTTTCGGTTGTCCGCGTTGTAATAAGTATCCGAGAGCGCTGTGATGTAAATCAGTAGTACCACCTTCTCTTTTTCTTCTAGTGCCCTTGATCAGAGGCGCTATACCTATACTACAATGCCAAATAGAACGAGTTAAAGCTACGTATAGTAATCGTAAATCTTCGGCAAGTCGTTCTTCGTAGGATAAACGCACACTTTCTTCTTCATTACGTAAATCCAAAATTTTCTCAAAAGTTAGTCGATCATGATATATACTATGATTTTCCTGACGAAAATAAGCCATAAAAGGAACCCATACTACTGGATATTGTAATCCTTTAGATTTATGGATGGAAACAATCTTGATAAGATCATTATCATTTTCAATAGATGTTCTTGTCGCAACTGGAATTATTTTATTTTTTGATTTATTTATTTGTTGTTCTAACCAATGTACTAATGCATATTCGCTATCTAGATTAGAAGACATTTCTTGTAAAACTTCAATAATATAAAAATAATTATTAATACTCGGTTTATACTCGGTATAAGATAATAAGAAGTCCGGAGAAATTAAAGATGAATGAACAAGATGTCGAAACATTGACAATATACCATATTGAATCCAAATTCTTTTATAACGATTGAATTCGTTCAGATATTTTTTCCAAAGAAGATTATTCTGATTAATGTTCTTTTTAAGATGGATGTTATCTAAATTAAAAATCCTTGTTGATAATGCTGCATATAACCATTTTGATTGTTCAGGAATTAATACTGCTTTCAGTATGACTAGTATTTCATAAGTTTCTAGGGAAATATCAAGATTCTTTTCATTCGAAAGATAGAGAGAATTTATTTTTAAGTAAGATAGAGCATTCTGCATAATTACAGCTTCATTGCGATTACGTACTAAAATAACTAAGTCGGAAGCTTTTAAATCTCGAGTGTTATTGCTCTCTATCAGCTGAACCTGTTTATTTTTACTCGCGCTTAGCCACTTAAGAATATCTGAAGCACAATAACGAGCCATAAAGTACTGATATTCACTGATATTGACCGCTAATCCCGGTTGTAAACAAAAACGTAAGGCTATTTGGTTTTTTTGGTTAACAAGTATCCGCAATGGATAATTATTATCCGCTGACTGAACAGGAATAAAAGGAATATTTGGTAATAAAAATGGATTTTCTATTTGAGAAAATAGTTGGTTAATACCCTTTACTAAAGTAGAGGAAGATCTCCAATTAATGTTAAGATTATAACGTTGAGTGATAGAATTTACCGCTTGTATATATGTAAAGATATCTGCACCTCGAAAAGAATAAATTGCCTGTTTGGGATCTCCAATAAGGATTAGGGCGTTATCCGAATGATTATTATAGACAGTATTAAAAATTCGATATTGTTTGGAGTCCGTATCTTGAAATTCATCAATTAATGCTACGGGGTAATGATCTCGAATCTCTTTAGCTAAAGACTCACCATTATATTGGTGAAGTGCATCATCTAAAAAGTAAAGTAAATCATCAAAGGTTAAAACTGATTGGCTATTTTTTGTTATTTTTAGTGCTGAGGGCACTTCTTCGATAGCCTTACCTATAATCCATTCTCGTAATGAAATTGTATTTAAGAAAAATTTTTCTATGTGATCAGAAATTAAATGTTTCGAATAAATGAAATCAATATTATTTTTATCTAAAAATTTTTTTCTTAGAAGAGAAATTTCTTTTGGAAAAGAGCAATTATATGTATTTTGTTGTGCCCATTTGTATATTTTATGAAAAAAGATAGAAAAATTATGATTTTTACGATAGGTGAATAGAGGACCATGAGATTTATCTTGATTAATATCTGTTAATACTACAAGCAATTGTTTTTTAATCAATCCTATTTGGGATAGGATTTTATGATACTCTTCGGTTAAAGTGGCAGATAAGAGTAATTTTGGTTTTAATCTAGGGGGATCTGTCCTGAATAAGGGTAATAAGGTATGAAGTAACTGTTCTGGACCAGACCATTCCTTCGATAATTCCTTAGCTATATTAAGAGGAAGGCAGGAACAATGACGATGCCAAAAATCCATAATTGATTCTTGGATCAAAGAATCATTTTCTAGGAACTGATTTATTTCCCAGTTTCCTCCCGGTCTGATTCCATTGAGATATAACATACGTTGACAAAAACTATGTATGGTATAAATGGCTCCTGTAGTTTCTATATGCAATTCTGCAATTAATAGTAATGCGGTAGCTTGTCGCAAATCATCTATTTGAGATAATAGTCCCATTAAATCTGGATTATTACTTTTTTTCCAGACGCAGGCTAGCCGAAGATCATGAATATTTTTACGAATTATATTTTTTAATTCTAAGGTTGCGGCTTCAGTAAAAGTTACTACGAGAATTTCTTCTACTGTAAGGGGAGTACTTTTATGTCCTGGGTGACGTAATCCTAATAATAAACGTAAATAAAGGATACTAATATTATATGTTTTACCTGTTCCCGCAGAAGCTTCAATGAGAATTTTGCCATATAACGATAATGTTAAAGGCTTTAGAATTTTATTATTAATCACAGTAAGTACTTACTTGTTAGAGGATAACTTCATATAATGATTGTTTTTTTAGTAATATTATATTATAGATAAGTATCTTCTTGAGTCTTATAAAACAATATTTTATGTATAAAAATTTCAATTTATAATATTTAATTTTTTCACTACTCTATAAACAGAGTGACCAATAAATAATTTGAGAGGAAATAAAAGTATGAGTTATTCTCTACCAAGGATTCCTTATTCTTATGATGCCCTAGAGCCTTATATAGATAAACTTACCATGGAAATTCACCATACTAAGCATCATCAAAATTATATTAATAATACTAATATAGTACTTGATAATTTACCTAAGAAATATTCTCTGATGTCAGTCAATGATCTCATTATGCATTTAGATAATATTCCTGAAGATAAAAGAATATTTTTACGTAATAATGCTGGAGGACATGCAAATCATTGTTTTTTCTGGAAAATTCTTAAGAAAGGCACTATTTTACAAGGAGATTTAAAATTAGTTATAGAACAAAATTTTGGTACAGTAAGAGCATTTAAAGAGTTATTCGAAAATATTGCTTTAGCACATTTTGGCTCTGGATGGGTATGGTTAATAAAAAAAGGAAAAAAACTGGCAGTAGTATCAACATCAAATCAGGATAATCCATTAATGGAAAAAAACATTATAGAAAATAGTGGAGTACCTCTTATTGGATTAGATCTATGGGAACATGCTTATTATTTGAAATATCAGAATAAACGTTTAGATTACATTCGTGCATTTTGGAATGTAGTAAACTGGGATGAAGCAACATCAAGATATCATTCACTAATTTTATAGATCGAAGATCGGAGTTAGTTATTTTTTTCTTAAAATTAGTATGATAATAGCAGTAAATAATATTAAATTAATTTAATTTTTTTTAAAATGGACAGCCATAATATTAAAATAAAGATTTTTTATTCTATTCATGATATTTCCTTAAAGGAATATCTAATATGAAAACATTAGGAGAATTTATTGTTGAAAAACAATCCTCTTTCCCCAACTGTAGTGAATTACTTGCTCTTATCTCGGCTATTAAATTAAGTGCCAAAATTATTAATAGAGATATTAATAAAGCAGGCTTAGTAGATATTAGTGAAGTAACAGGAATGAAAAATGTTCATGGAGAAACTCAAATAAAATTAGATCTCTTTGCTAATGAAAAACTTAAAACCGCTCTAGTTAAAAGAGCAGGAGGTAATGTAGCAGGAGTCGCCACCGAAGAAGATGAAGAATTTGTAATTTTCCACGGTCGAGAAAATGGTAAATATATAGTACTTTTAGATCCTTTAGATGGATCCTCTAACATTGATGTTAATATCTCGGTAGGAACTATTTTTTCGATTTATCACCGACTTACTTCACCCGGATTACCGGTAATAAAGAATGATTTTTTACAACCCGGTACTAAACAAGTAGCCGCAGGTTATATAGTATATGGTTCATCAACTATGATGGTATTAACTACTGGAAATGGAGTTCATGCTTTTACTTACGATCCTTCAGTAGGTGTATTCTTTTTAAGTCAGCAAGATATAAAATTTCCGGAAGAAAGCTTAATATATTCCATTAATGAAGGTAATTATCTAAATTTTTCGATTGGAGTAAAAAAATATCTACATTATTGTAAAGAGATAGATCCGGTCACTAAACGACCTTATACTGCACGTTATATTGGTTCATTAGTAGCAGATTTTCATCGTAATCTCTTAAAAGGAGGAATTTATATTTATCCGAGTACCAATGTATTTCCTAATGGAAAACTGAGATTACTTTATGAATGTAATCCTATTGCTCTATTAGCAGAACAGGCAGGTGGCAAAGCCAGTGATGGAAAAAATAGAATTTTAGATTTAAAACCTACCCTGCTTCATCAACGGAGTCCGTTATTGGTAGGTAATACTAAAATGGTAGAAGATCTTGAATACTTTATACGTAGATACTCTTTTTTATAAAAAACATTGTCATTTTTATATTGACTTAAATTGTCCAAAGTGATTATAAATAGAATTATTATCTCTCTAAGAGAGAAATATCTAACATAATCCATATTACTATTTTTCGCCCTATGATTAATCTCTGTCCTAATATTATTACTAATGTAGTAAGACAATGACAATAATAATAATATTTTTTGAAATTTTAGAAGAACTTTTTTAATATGAATGACTTTTAAAGTATATTAAGAGATAAAAAAATTATAATAATCTCAGTCTCTTTAAGATAATTAAATTTATTGGAGCGTGATTCTCTTAATCTTATAATAAGCACCTTTAATTTTCATATTCGATAAATTAAATTGGATAATTTATCATAATTAAATGAAAATCGTTCTCAGATTAAATGCAATCCTCTTTAGGATCTTAAAATCATGGTGTTGCTCTCAAAGTTCGTAATATATCAGCAAATACTCCTGACGCCGTAACATCGCAGCCTGCACCATATCCCCGTAATACTAACGGTCTGGGGTGATAATAATTAGTATAAAATGCTAAAATATTCTCGCCATTTTTTACTTGATATAAAGGATTATTCTCGTCAACTGCTACAATCTGAATTGTACACCTCCCATTTTTCTCAATGATAGCTACAGGTCGTAAAATCTTATTTTGTGACCGTGCTTCACTAACGCGAGCACTAAAGTAATCATCAACTACACACAAATGCAACATAAAAAGTGCTCTATTTTTAATGAGATTCAAGTTGGCAGGAATTAAAGGTTCTATTTTAATATCACTTAATTCTAATTTAGATCCAGCTTCGCGGGATAATATAAGTAATTGACGTGATACATCCCTGCAAGAAAGATCTTCTCTAGGATCTGGTTCCGTCAAACCCATCTTACTAGCTATACAAGTAGCTTTTGAAAAAGATATTCCTATTTCTAATTTTCCAAATATGAAAGATAGAGAACCTGAGAGTATTCCAGAAAAACGAATCAGTTTATCACCTGCATTAATCAAATTTTGTAAATTCGATATAACCGGTAAACCAGCTCCTACATTAGTATCATAATAAAATCTACGCTTTTTTTTTAAGCAAATTCGTCGAATAAGTTTATAGTATTTATAAGAGCAAGAATTAGCCTCCTTATTAGGAGTTACGATATGAAATCCATTCTTAATAAAATTTACGTATTGATGAGCAATGTTCTTACTAGAAGTACAATCTATAATTACCGGATTAATAAGACCAGCCTCTTTAATTAAGTTAAAGAGTATATCTAATTTAAAGTTATCTTGACATTGGGTCCAGAAATTTTTCCATTTTTTTAAATTTATTCCTTCGGGTTTGAATAATATTTTGTTAGAGTTAGCAATACCACAAACTCGTAAATCAATTTTTTTATTTCTAAGTAATAATTGTTGGCGCGATATTTGATTGAGTAGAGCACTACCAATGCCTCCTATCCCAATAATTACAGCATCAATCACTTGAAAATTATTATTAAATAACATTTGATGAACTACTTTTAGTCCTACGATAGCTTGTATATTTTTGACTACTACGGAAATAGATCTTTCGGATGAACCTTGGGATATAGCAATAATATTAATATTTGCATGTGATAAAGCACTAAAAATTTTGCATGCTCTTCCGTAAGAAGTACGCATTCCATCTCCAACGACTGTAATAATAGCTAAATTTTTAATTATTTTAATCTGATCGATCCAACCATCTTTTAATTCTAAAAAAAAATTTTTTTCTAATGCTCTACGAGCTCTTATCTGTTCATTTTTAGTAATGCAGAAGCTAATACTGTATTCAGAAGAAGATTGTGTTATTAACACCACAGAAATTGACTCCTGTGACATTACTGCCAAAATTCGAGCAGTAATTTCTCCCATTTCCTCTGTCAGCCCAGGACCCGAAATATTCAACATAGCCATATTATTTAGTTGAGTAATTCCTTTAATTTTATTATTTCTGACATTATTGCTAATAATTGTGCCTGATGATTGAGGATTAGTAGTATTTTTAATAATACAAGGAATTTTAAACTGAGCAATAGGTTTAATGGTTCTAGGATGAATAACTTTCGCACCAAAATAAGATAATTCCATTGCTTCCTGGTACGAGAGATATTGCAGCTGGCGGGCACCATTAAGGTGGTGGGGATCAATAGTGTAAATTCCATCTACATCAGTCCATATTTCACAACACTCTGCCTGGAGACATGCGGCGAGTGCAGCCGCAGAATAGTCCGAACCATTACGACCTAATATCACAGGATGTCTCTTTTCATTACCAGCAGTAAAGCCAGCCATTAATACTATATACTTTATAGGTATCCGACTATTCATAATAAGTTTAGTTGATATTGCTATATCAATAGTAGCCTCCAAATAGCTCCCTTCATCAGCTATTAGTTTATCTAGTGGATTAATAATAGCTACTTTATGACCTCTAGCTTGCAATAACACTGTCATATATGCTACCGCTAATTGTTCTCCTCGGCAAATAAAAGCTGCTTGGATATTTTCAGGACATTTACCGATAAGACTAATACCATGTAATATTTTTATTAGAATTATTAATTCTCGATGTAATATTTTTTGGGCTTTTTGAAAATCAAAGTTTAGTTGTAATTCACTCAGTTCTTTCCCTAGTTGGGTAAAAATTTTTTCAAGAGATATCAAATTTAATTTAATTCTTGGATGTAGAAGAATATCGGAAATTAATGAGACTAAATAATTAGTAATATGTGCGGGAGCGGATAGCACAACAGCTACTGGAGAAGTGCGTAGAATATTTTCAATAATTTCGGCTACACATAGAATTTTATGGGCATTAGCTATAGAAGTTCCCCCAAATTTTAGAACCCGCATGTTATTACTCCTTGGATCAAAAAAGGACACAATACTAAAAATTATCCTCTGAAAAGAATGATATTGTTATTTTTGTTAGCCGAATGGAAATAGTAGGTGAATATTCACCTAGTTTTTTAAAATAGTAAAGCAAGCACTTAAAAATATTTAAGTATCTTTTATTTTTGCCTTAGAAATATTTGATTCAATCTTTGTGTAATCAATATGTCCTTAATTTAATAAAGATAATTATTTTTAACCTATGTTCATTCCAGATTACATTATTGATAAATAAGAATTATACTTAAAATAGTAGGAATAATGACTCATAAACTATTATATAGTTTATGAGGAATAGCTATTAAAAAAGTCGTCAAACATGAATATTGTTTTATGATTTTTTCTTATATAGAACAGTAATTACGAATTAAGATTAAAATGGAATATCAATTTCAGATAAATTATTCTTAACAACTAAATTTATTACTAGAAAAAATGATTTGATCTCCTACTAGGAGTTATTTTAACCATTATGAAAGTTTTTCTAAAAGTAATATCAACATAAGATAAAAATATATTGGATAGAATTTCAATATTCTGTAGTGAGTTAATTATTGCTTAAAGACATCTCACCGGTTTGGGTAATCCGGCAATTTTGGCTGCTTGTCTTGCAGGACCTTTAGGAAATAAACGAAAGAGATAACGACTATTACCCTTGTCTTTTCCGAATTTACGGGAGATAGCTTTAACTAAAATATATACACTAGGAACTGTATTAAAATTAATATAAAAAGTTCGTATCAGATGCACTATTTCCCAATGGTCAGCACTCAGATCAATACCTTCTTCTAAGGCTATTAATTTTGCTACTGATTCATTCCAATCATCACAATTTTTTAAAAATCCCTCGTTATCACGAGCTACATTAGATGTTAAAATCACTTTTGTCTTTCCGATGAAAATATTTTATTTACAAATTTAGATCATATGTTATCTTCAAGCTTATTATTTTTTTTAGGAGGAGTGGCCGAGTGGATGAAGGCACCGGTCTTGAAAACCGGCAATGGGAAACCGTTCGAGAGTTCGAATCTCTCCTCCTCCGGCAGTTTGTTATACTAAATATCCTTTTTTAATAAATTACTTCTCCGATGACGAAGATCTAGTTAACTAACTGAAATATCTGAAGTGAATTCAGTAGTTAATTTTTTTGAGTTTTCAATATATTGCTACTATTCTTATAAGAGCTTGAGTTACCTAATAAAGGAGCAAATCTATGTCAAATGATACAACATTTTTAAACATGCGAAAAGAAATTCACCATCTGTTAAATTCTCTCGAAGAAATGATAAATAATTCCGATAATAAGACTTCTAATGAAATTGATACTTGGTGTAAAAAAGCTCGATTAATATTAGATGAAGCTAAACAATCTTTGGGAGAATCACAAAAACATATTTGGCAACAGTCACGTGCAATGGCTCATTTAGCTAATGATTATTTGCGTGAAAATCCGTGGGCAGGACTAAGTATTGGTGCTGCTGTAGGTCTAATATTAGGTGTTATTTTAATGCGTCGATGAAATTATGAAAAACTATCAAAAAATTAATTGTCAAAAAGTAGAATTATTGAAGATTGTTCCACGTGTTCTACGCACTATGGTAGATATTATAGAAACTCGCATATTTTTAATGATATCTGAGTTACAAGAAAGTAAAAGGCAAATTTTACATTTATTAATGCTAATAGGATTAACTCTATTTTTTCTCTCTTTTAGTTTAATTAGTTTATTTTTTATTTTTATATCATTAATAGATCCAATAAATCGCTTAGTACTAATGATATTTAGTACGAGCTTATTATTCTTAATTTTCCTAATTTCTGGTTGTTTAACTTTTTATAAAATAAAAAAAATGAAGTTGTTATATTGCACTTGTAAAGAATTAAAAAAAGATAGTAAATTCCTTGAGGAATAATAAAATATGAATCTATATGATGATAAAAATCCTAATAATCAATTATTATGTACTATCCAACAACAACGAACAAAATTAGCTACTGAGTGTAATGAGTTAATTGACGCTTGTAAAAAATATGAAAATTTATTATATCAGCTATTAAAAATACGCTACACCCTTATCATACTTAGTAGTATGATAACAATTTTTTTAGTTCGTCATCCTCGGTTATTAATACGTTTATCGAAAAAATCTTTTGCTATCTGGAAGATATATAAAACCATGCGCAATTTCTTAATGAAGAAATAAACAATTTCCAATATTACGATGCTACTTGTTATCAAGTAGCATCGTTTCTATTAGTAGAATAATAAAAAATTAAAAAAAAGAATAAATATGTGGGGAAAACTATATATTACTCCAACTCCTATAGGAAATTTAGGAGATATAACTCATCGGGCAGTGTCAGTCTTGAAACAAGTTGATCTTATTGCTGCTGAAAATATACAACATACTAAATTTTTAGTAAATTTTTACCGTATAAAGACCCAATTTTTTTTACTCCATAATTATAACGAACGTCAAAAATGTTCCGCTATTATAAGAAAACTACAGGAAGGAAAAAGTATTGCGTTAGTTTCAAATGCGGGGACACCATTGATTAATGATCCTGGATATAATTTAGTCCGTTGTTGTCGAGAAGAAGGAATTCAGATAGTATCGTTACCCGGGGCTTGTGCTGCTATTACTGCACTAATTGCTTCTGGATTACCTACTACTAGATTTTGTTACGAAGGTTTTCTACCTTCTCGCCAATCAGCACGCGTTCAGTATTTGCAGACATTAATTCATGAAAGGAGAACAATAATTTTTTATGAATCTACTCACCGTATAATTGACACTATACAAGATATTAATCTTATTTTTGGCAGTCACCGAATAGTTGTAATAGCACGAGAAATGACCAAAACTTGGGAATCTATTTATAGATCTACGGCAGGTAATTTAGTTAAGGCAATAAAAAAAAATGATCTGTGTTATAAAGGTGAAATAGTAATTATCGTTGATGGTTTTAAAGATTCTGATAACACTTTCCATATTTTGGAAAAAGCTTTACAAACATTACGACTACTACAGAACGAAAGTAATATTAATTCTGCAAACGCAGTGTCAATTACATCTAAGATTTATGGTATAAGTAAAAGTAAACTATATCGTTATGCTTTAAAATAAAATCATATCTAATAAAAGCTGACTAGACAGTCGCTGCTGGCTCTCTTAATTAGAGAGAAAGGAGAGGAAAGTCCGGGCTCCATAGGGTAGGGTGCCAGGTAATTCCTGGGAGGTAAAATACCGACGACCAGTGCAACAGAAAGTACACCGCCCCAAAATTTTTGAATTTTATTCAGAACTAAAAAGAGGTAAGGGTGAAAAGGTGTGGTAAGAGCACACCGCATCAACTGGTAACAGCTGATGGCGAGGTAAACTCCACCTGGAGCAAGGCCAAATTAAGTTAGTGTATCCCGCACAAAAACTAGGTAGGCTGCTGGAGTCATTAAGTGATTATTGACCTAGATGAATGACTGTCCAAGACTAAACCCGGCTTACAGGTCAGCTTTATTTATAATAATTTATCTTTTTCTATGAAAAAGAGTATTAGGATAATGATACGATCTTATTAATTTCGTTTTTTTTTTTAGGTGGAGGAGATATTTCGAGAATTTTCCTCCTGTTTGAGGAAAACATAAAAAAAAGAGAAGTGTGTTCTTTCTTTTTTCGGACCCTTCAACTAACGAAATATAAATGAACTTATGTTTTTTAGGTCAATAACTTTGATATCTTTAGATGACAAATGATAACGAGTAATAATATTTACATTCCGTATTATCCTAATTTTTAGATTTATTCAGAGTAAATTTAATTTACCAATTATTATTTATCTTTCCACAAATAAAATTTTTAAAATTTAGTCTTAAAATATCATTTTTGATCACGCTGCAGTGAATTAAGTTTTTATAACTTATCATAATGTGATCGAAGAAATTTTACTACTCCTTCCGGGTTAGGACTCATGCCTGGTTGTCCTCTCGTCCACTGTGCTGGACATACTTCCCCATGCTCTTCATGGTAAGTCAGTGCATCAATCAAACGAATCATTTCATCAATATTACGACCTAATGCAAAATCATTAACTATTTGATGACGAACTATACCATTTTTATCAATTAAAAAAGAACTTCTTAGCGATACACCCGCAGTCGGATGTTCAATACCGTATTCTTTTTGAATATTTCGGTGAATATCTGACACCATAACATACTGTACTTGTCCAATTCCGCCGTCATTAATAGAAGTATTACGCCAGGCTCTGTGGACAAAGATAGAGTCAATAGATACTCCTACTAATTGGATATTTCTTTTCTTAAATTCCTTATAACGTTTGTTAAAAGCTATAAGTTCAGAAGGACAAACAAACGTAAAGTCCATAGGCCAAAAAAATATGACTGCTGTATGATTATTAATATATTTATAAAAATTGAAATTTTCGATAATTTCCCCACTTCCTAGAATAGCTTGACTAGTAAAATCAGGAGCCTTTTGAGAGACTAGTACCATATTTACTCCATTTAATATCTATTATAAATAAAATCTCATTAGGAGAAATGATATCTGAATTCTACAAAAATTTAAATAAAAAATCAATATTTTTCTCCTCGTTATGATTTTATACAGAAATTACTTAAATCTAAAATACTAGTTTTATTCGGTGATAAATTAACTTTTTTCTCCATTTTTGAAATTTTAAAATTTTTATATATACCATCTTAATTAGCTAAACTTTTCAGTTTATAAACATTTGATATTTTAATTGTTTAGAGATCCTCATTCTTCTCAAGAAAAAAAATATTCTAAATATTAATGTCAAACGCAATTTTGAGAAAAATTATTTAATAATTGATCTTAATCTAATATTTTCGGTAAATAAATATCACTAGATATAAGAGTACCTAAAATAGGTTAGATCTTTTTATATCATATAAGATGTGATCGGTAGCTTTTGTCACAACAATAAATATTAGATAAGAATCTAATCATAGTATGATGATAAGATCCTTATTTTTTAACATCTTTAAAAAGTAAAAATATAATATGCAGGAATATTTTTGAAAAAAATACATTCCTTTTATATAGTTAGCTGGGATATTGGATCGATTTTTATGATGAAATAAAGTAATAAAATTACATAATATATTGTACTTAAAACTATTATTTTTTTTCATAAACATCCGTACGTTAATACGAGTGGTAGAATGAAATATGAAAAATTAGTTATGTCTCATGAGTCCTGAAAGAAGATGCATAATTTAAGATTTATATCAGTTTATAAGTAAAATATTTTTTTATTAATTGTAATACATGAGGATAAAAATCAATATATATTACAATATAAATTTTTAATTATGCAGCCGTAGGATTAATTTAATTAATAATCTGCGGTAGATAGATTCAAGTATATCTAACTAATATGAATGGATTAATAAGTGAAATTTAAAATAAATAGTAAACAAGGTTTAGCTCGTACTGGTCAGATAATTTTGGATAAAGGAACGAGAGTAGATACTCCTGCATTTATGCCAGTAGGTACCTACGGAATAGTAAAAAGTATGAATCCCGAAGAAATTTATGACTCTGGTGCTCAAATAATTTTAAGTAATAGTTTTCACCTGTGGATTCGTCCAGGAACAGAAATTATCAAATATTATGGTGGAATTCATAATTTTATCAACTGGCAAGGAGGAATTTTAACTGATTCAGGCGGATTCCAAGTTTTTAGTCTGAAGAATCGATGTCGTGTTACAGAAGAAGGTGTATATTTTCGTCACCTCACTGATGGAAATATAGTATTTATAAATCCTGAACAATCTATGGCAATTCAAACAGATTTAAACGCAGATATAGTAATGACATTTGATGAATGTCTTCCATATCCGGTAGATTGGGTTACGGCCCAAAAATCTATGCATAGATCATTACGTTGGGCCGAACGAAGTCGAATACATTTTAATCATCTTGGAAACAAACATGCTCTTTTTGGTATCATACAAGGTAGTGTATTTAATGATTTACGAGAAATATCCATCTCTAATATGATTCAAATAGGTTTTGATGGATATGCGATTGGAGGTTTAGCAGTCGGTGAACCAAGAGAAAAAATGAAGATGATTCTTCATAATCTCTGTCTTAAAATGCCATCCAATAAACCACGCTATTTAATGGGAATAGGTAAGCCTAGAGAAATTATTGAAGGTGTATGCAAAGGTATTGATATGTTTGATTGTGTGATTCCTACTCGGAATGCACGTAATGGTTATCTTTTTGTTAGTCATGGAGTAGTAAAAATTCGTAATGCTAAATATAAACATGATACTTCCCCCCTGGATGAGGAATGTGATTGTTACTGCTGTTGCAATTACACTCGTGCTTATTTGCACTATCTAGATCGTCAGCGTGAAATTTTAGGAATACGGCTAAATACTATTCATAATATGCATTATTATCAGAAATTAATGAGAAACTTACGTACCGCAATCAAAATAGGAGAATTAGAAAAATTTGTATCCGATTTTTATCGACAATCTGGTCAGAAAGATGACATGATATAATATTCACAAATGAAGAACAATTCTTATAATATATAAAGAGGAGTATTTTATGAAGAATTGGTTTATTTCAAAGGCAGTATCAGCTCCCCATTTTCCTACTATGCAAGAAAATTATTATTCATTCCTACTCATGTTAGGAGGTATGGGCTTAATATTTTATCTTCTAATTTTACGTCCACAAAATAAACGTATTAAAGAGCATAACCGAATGATTGCTTCTCTTACTAAAGATGATGAAATAATGACGACTGGTGGAATAGTTGGCCGTATCAGTCAAATAAGTGAAAATGGATATCTTGTTATCTCATTAAATGAGATTACTGAAATTATAATAAAACGAGATTTTGTATCCGCTATTTTACCACAAGGCACTATTAAAGCTTTAAATATTCTTTAATAATTGAATTATTACCCCATCCAATAGGGATGGGGTTTACCTATTTTTAATCACTATTTTTAAACATTTTCTGGGTAACTTGATAAGTTCTTAGTGATGGATAATTATCCACCCCTCTAATTTGCATAATTAAAAAAAGAAAATTATTACACTGTTTTAAAAAAGTATTTATTCATTATGTTTTTAGTCTATTGAATAGATTATTCTGCTAAGTAATCAGAAGGTTATATCTAAATAGAAATATCTTACTCATATTTTTCTAAAATATTTTAAAAAATTTATTTTCTTCTGACTGCTAAATGATATCGCATTATTAAATACATAAATATTCTCCTCTCCAAAATAATGGAGTATTGCTACTGAATAGTAAAGCCAAAAAACCTAATCCGAAATTACTGGATTATAACCTCTGCTGATTATTTATTTTAAGAAGATAATTTTTTTAAAAAATTAAAGTTTACTGATAAAAATAAACACCTTTCTTTAAAAGGAAGGAATATTTTTTCTTGTCAAGATAGAATTATTACTTTTTTAAGTAAAAATTACTTTATATTAAGACAAGTAATAATCAATTATTTTTTTAGCAAAAAATGTCTACTAATTATATTAGTGTTATAACTACTTTTATAGTCATACTCAATATTAACTTTCATGGATGATTAAAAGAAAAAGTATATTTACAAATATAATAATTTCTAAAAATTAGAACATTGCGATTAATTAAATGTTAATTTAACTTTTTTTCTAATTTATTTTAGGTATTCTATCCCGAGGGATAGGAAGTAATTTTGTTCACTAATATAAATTAGTTATAAATTTCGTAGTAGTTGATTAATTTTAACTTTATCACGAGTATTTATATCTACCGTTTTTACAATAACTGCACAATAAATAGAGTGAGTACTATTTTGAGAAGGTAAAGTACCGGACACTACAACTGATCCTGAAGGTATCCGTCCATATATTATCTTTTCTGTTTCACGATTATATATCTTAGTACTTTGACCAATATATACTCCCATAGATATTACTGTTCCTTCTTCCACAATGACCCCTTCAACAATTTCTGAACGTGCCCCAATAAAACAATTATCTTCAATAATAGTGGGACTAATCTGGAGTGGTTCTAAAACTCCTCCAATACCTACTCCCCCAGAGATATGAACATTTTTACCTATTTGTGCACCAGAACCCACCGTAGACCATGTATCTATCATAGATCCTTCATCAATAAAAGCTCCTATATTTACATAGCAAGGCATTAAGATTGAATTTTTTGCTATAAAAGATCCTTTACGTACTATAGCAGGAGGAACTACCCGAATTCCTAAGTTCCTAAAATCAGTAGTGTTATAATTTTCAAATTTTAAAGGAATTTTGTCATAATATCTTAGGCGCGAATTTGCAATAAGGGTATTATCATAAATACAAAAAGATAAAATTATTGCCTTTTTAATCCATAAATGAGTAATCCATTTTTCTCCCATTTTTTCAGCTACTCTCAGTATTCCCTGGTCTAATAAATTTATAATTTCATCGATAGCTTTAGGAAGATCTGCACAATTTCGTAATTTTGTTATATCATTACGATATTCAAAAGAATTTTCAATTATAGTAATTAAATTTTGCATCTTATTCTCTATCATTTTTTATTTGATATAACTTATAAAGAGTTCAGAAATTATCACTTTATAATGATTTATGGGTAATAATTCTAGGAATTTGCTCATCTTTTCTCCATGTTAAAATTTCACATCCTTGTTCTATGACTACTACAGTATGCTCATACTGAGCAGATAAACTCCCATCCTTAGTTTTAACGGTCCAACCATCTTTCATAAGATGAATATTACCTTCTCCCGCATTAACCATAGGTTCAATAGTAAAAGTCATGCCCGGTTGAAGAATAATCCCATTATCTTCTGCATCGTAATGTAGAATTTGCGGTTCTTCATGAAAATTTTTTCCAATTCCATGTCCACAGTATTCTCTTACAATAGAGAAATTTTGAGATTCAACATATTGTTGTATTTTTTTTCCTAAAGTTTTTAATCGTATTCCTGGTTTAACTAACTTCAAAGCTAAATAAAGACTATTTTTCGTAACTTCACATAATTTTTTACCAGTTTCAGAAGTTTGTCCGACGATAAACATCGTTGATGTATCTCCATGATAATGATTTTTTAAAACGGTTACATCGATATTGACAATATCTCCTGTTTTAAGAACTTGTTTATTATTAGGTATTCCATGACAAACAACATCATTAACGGAAACACAGATAGATTTTGGAAATCCCCGGTAGCCTAAACACGCCGAAAAAGCATGTTGTTTCTGAACAATATGAGTATGACAAATTTTATCTAATTGTCCGGTAGTAATTCCAGGAATTACATATGGTTTGATAATATCCAGGACTTCAGCTGCCAGCATGCTAGCTATGCGAATTTTTTCAATTTCTTTTCTATTTTTTATTATAATCGCCATAAATTTTAAATAGGTTTATTTTTTATCATTAATTAGGATTAGATTTTTAGATCTAAAAATTATTTTTTCTTTTTAAAGATTAATAAATAGCTAATAGCGTCTTCTTTAAGAGTATGGTATAAAAATAAGTATGCAAGTTTTTTTTAAATAAATTTGACTCATATTAAAAAAAGAGGTCAATATGGTAACTATTTCTATGCATGCAATGCTAAAAGCTGGCGTGCATTTTGGGCATCAGACTCGTTATTGGAATCCTAAAATGAAATCATATATTTTTGGAGTCCGTAACAAAATTCATATTATTAATCTGGATAAAACATTGCTTTTATTTCAAGAAGCCTTAGTTGAATTACACAAAATATTTTCTCATAAAGGAAGAATATTATTTGTGGGTACTAAACGTGCGGCTAGTAAAGGTATTAAAGAAACTGCCGAAAAATGTAATCAATACTTCGTGAATCAACGGTGGTTAGGAGGGATGCTGACTAATTGGAAAACTGTACGACAATCTATTAAGAAATTAAAAGATTTAGAAATTCAATCTAAAGACGGAACATTAGAAAAATTAACTAAAAAAGAAGCTCTCATGTGTACTCGCAAACTGCAAAAACTGGAAAACAGTATCGGAGGAATTAAAAACATGGGGGGGTTACCTGATGCAATTTTTATAATTGATGCCAATTTAGAACGAATTGCTATTTTAGAAGCTCAAAAGTTAGGAATAACAATATTTTCGATTGTTGATACTAATTCAGATCCCGATGGTATTGATTTTGTTATTCCGGGTAATGATGATGCTATGCGATCTATAAATTTTTATTTAAATACTGTAGTAAGGGCACTACTATCAGATATTCCTCAAGAATTAAAGTTACTAGAAGAGCCCCAATTTATTGAAGCTGAACCTAAATATGTATAATTTAAAAAGATATAGATCTAACATAGGAGTAATATAAAAATATGACTGATGATAATAATATTAATGCTTCTTTGGTAAAAAAACTCCGACAAAGGACTGGAGTGGGCATGATGACATGCAAAAAAGCACTTATAGAAGCAAAAGGAAACATTGAAAAAGCTATTGATCATATACGAATAATGGGAGTTTCAGCATCGGCAAAAAAATCTTATCCTCCTTCTTCTGCACAAGGAATGATTTTAATAAAAATTCAAGAGTCGTTCGGGTCTATGGTAGAAATTAATAGTGAAACTGATTTTGTCAGTAATAATGTTCACTTTAAAACCTTTTCTAATAATGTTATTTCCACCGCATTATCTGAACGTATTACAGACATTAAAATCTTACAATCTCTATTTGAACAACAACGTATTGCTTTAATGACTTTACTGGGAGAAAGAATTCATATTCGACGGTTAGCGTTTTTAGAAGAAAAGAATATAGGGTATTATATACATGGATCACGTATTGGTGTTATGGTGACATTTACTAATGATCAAAAAAAAGAGTTAGGAAAAAAAATTGCTATGCATATTACGGCCTGCAAACCCGCTTATATAAAACCAGAATCTATTCCCATGGAGGTAGTACAACGTGAACAAAAAATTCAGCAGGCTATTTTAAGCCAGTCGACTTTTCCATCTATAGAAATATCTAATAAAATTTTTACCGGCAGAATGCAGAAATTTATAACCGAATCATCTCTTACTGAACAAAAATTTATTTTCGAACCCACTAAAACAGTTAGTGAAGTATTAAAAGAAAATAATACTCAAGTGAATAACTTTATTCGTTTTGAAGTAGGGGAAGAAATTTAATAACTTATATAGGTGAGGTGATCAGAATCATCCTCCGATAAATGTGGAGAATTAAGTGAAAGTAATTTATAAACGAATTTTATTAAAAATCAGTGGCTATGCCCTCCAAGGATCTCAAAATTTTGGTATTGACAAAAACGTAGTAGAACGCATAGTACAGGATATTAAAGAATTACTAGCTGTCAAAGTGCAAGTAGCTATTGTTATTGGCGGAGGTAATATATTTCGAGGGGAGAAATTAGCTAGAGAAGGAATGGACCGCGTGGTGAGTGATTATATGGGAATGCTAGGCACCGTGATGAATGGGTTAGCACTATTAGAAGCTTTTAATAGGACCTCGGTAGCAAGTTGTATGATGTCAGCTATTCCTCTAACTGGAGTATGCGAATATTACCGCAGGGAACAAGCACTCCATTTACTCCAAAAGAACTATGTAGTCATTTTATCGGCTGGAACCGGTAATGCACTATTTACTACTGATACTGCAGCGTGTTTACGTGGTATTGAAATTGGAGCTGATGTGATTCTCAAAGCTACACAAGTAGATGGAGTATTTTCTAGCGATCCCGTATTAAATCAGAATGCTATCCTATATAAACATATAACTTATCAAGAAGTAATTAAAAAAGAGCTCCAAATTATGGATTTTGCTGCTTTCACCTTAGCACGAGACAATAGCATACCTATCCGGGTATTTAATATCAATAAAATAGGAGTTCTCCAGAGAATAGTCTCAGGACAAGAAGAAGGAACATTAATTACCACTGAATAGACTAGTCTTTTTACTGGTTGAAGATAATAAAATAAAGGGGTCTGAAGTGATTAAAATAATCCAAAAAGATGCTTATATCCGAATGGAAAAATGTTTTTTAGTATTTATGAAAAATATAAATAAAATTAGAACTAGTCGCATATCACCTAGTATTCTTGAATCATTAAAGATTGAATGTTATGGAGGCATTACCACGTTACGTCAACTTTCTACTATTGCATTAGAAGATGCTCGAACATTAATGGTAACGGTATTTGACCCATCTTTAGTGGCCGTGATTGAAAAAGCTCTAAAATATTCAGATCTAGGAATACAATATAATACAGCAGGAACAGTAATTAGAGTATGTTTTCCTCTTTTAACTGAAGAAAGACGTATTTTTTTAAGTAAAATAGTGCGAAAAGAATCAGAACAGGGTAAAATATGTATCCGAAATGTGCGTAGAGAAGCTAATCTTAAATTTAAGAGTTTATTAAAACAAAAACATATTAGCGAAGATGAAGAACATCTTCTACAAAATGAGATCCAAAAGAGTACCGATAGATATATCCAAAAAATGGAACAAATTCTTGCTACTAAACTTACTGAGTTGATGAAATTTTAAAAATTTATTTTTATCTTCCGGATAATCTTAACAAGGTGAGGAGATATTTAAAATGATTTTATTGAAAAATATTTAGCTCAAAAGTATATATCTATAATTTACACTTTTCTTATGAAGCGATTAACTATTCTCGGTTCGACAGGTTCAGTTGGCACTAGTACCCTTAAAATAGTAGAGGAAAATCCTCATCTGTTTACTATCAAAGCATTAGTGGCGGGAAAAAATATTGATCTTATGACTAAACAATGCCAGCAATTTAAGCCTCTTTGGGCTGCTATGGAGGATCAAAGAAGTGCTAAAGAATTGCAAAGACGTTTGCAATATTTAAATTTAAAAACTAAAGTTCTCGTGGGAGAAAAAGCAGCATGTGAATTATCATCTTTAGATGATATAGATCAGGTTATGGCAGCAATGGTTGGGTCGGTAGGACTCGTTCCTATTATGTCAGCTATACTGGCCGGTAAGCAAGTATTATTAGCCAATAAAGAAGCATTAGTAATGAGTGGACGTTTTTTTATGGAAGCTCTCTCTTCTTCAGAAGAAGCACAATTATTACCAGTGGATAGTGAACATAGTGCTATTTTTCAAATTCTCCCTAGAAAAATACAAAATAAATTAGGAGTAGAAGATCTGTCTGATCATGGCATAAAAGATATTATCCTTACGGGTTCAGGTGGTCCTTTTAGAACACTTCCTTTAGAACATTGGTCGCATATTACCCCCGAGCAGGCATGTAATCATCCTACTTGGAAAATGGGTCCGAAAATATCAGTAGATTCGGCTACCATGATAAATAAGGGATTTGAATATATTGAGGCTAGTTGGTTATTTAATGCTACCCCGAGACAAATAGAAATAGTAATTCACCCTCAATCAGTTATTCATTCAATGGTTCGATATATAGATGGAAGTATAATTGCGCAACTAGCATCACCGGATATGAAATTACCTATAGCATATGCTATGGCTTGGCCTAAGCGTATTAATACTAGTGTTAGTCCTTTAGATTTTTTATCTATTAATCAATTTAATTTTATGCCGCCTGATTTTAATCGTTATCCCTGTTTAAAATTAGCAATGGAAGCCCATGATCAAGGATCAGTAGCACCTATAATATTAAATGCCGCTAATGAAATAGCAGTAGGTGAATTTTTAAAAAAAAAAGTACCGTTTATAGCCATACCAGCTATAAATCAGTACGCTTTAGAATCTTTTTCTTGTTATAATCCTAAAAATGTAGAAGAAGTTATAGCTATAGATCATTTAGCGCGTAAACACATTAAAAATTTATTACCGCGTTTTACTGTTCTATAAAAATTTATGAGTTATAACCAAAATGCTAAGAATGTCTGATAATTCTAAATCAAAAAAAATTAGACATGTAGCTATTATTATGGATGGAAATGGTCGGTGGGCGAGACGTCAGGGCATGATACGCATTAGAGGTCATCAAGCCGGCATAAAATCTGTAATTCGCACCGTCTTATTTGCTGTGAAACATAAATTAGAAGCTCTAACTCTTTATGCATTTAGTAGCGAAAATTGGAAAAGACCGCTCCCCGAAGTAGGAGCCTTAATGAAACTTTTTGGTTGGATACTAGAGGAAAAATTATCCCTGTTGCATAAATATAATATCAAATTTCAAATAATTGGAGAGACTACTAGTTTTACTCATAATCTCCGAAATCGGATCCATTATGCCGAAACATTAACTAAAAAAAATACCGGTTTAATTTTAACTGTGGCTGCTAATTATGGAGGAAGATGGGATATTATCCATGGAATAAAAAAGATTGCTGAAGAAGTACGATCCGGAAAATTACTGCCTAATAAAATTGAAGAATCTATTTTTTCACGATATGTTTGTCTCAATGAAGTCGCACCTATAGATTTAGTAATTAGAACGGGAGGAGAACACCGCATAAGTAATTTTTTGCTGTGGCAAATAGCTTATAGTGAATTATATTTTACAGATGTACTGTGGCCCGATTTTGATGAAAAGATTTTTGAAATGGCGCTCAATATTTGTTCTAAAAGAGAGCGACGATTTGGAGATATTAGTGCGGTCAATGAATAATAAAGAGAATTGACTTCATTTAAAAAGTTAAGAGATCCATGAAAGAAAATTTTTTAATTTTTTTTCACCTAAATAAAGAAATACCCAGTAGGAAGCTAGGATACTTATTATTCTGAATATTAAATTCTGATTGTGAAATTGAATAATATTTTATTATGAATATTTAAAAAAAATAAAATTAGTGAAATTTTCTTATCGGATAATGGCTGCCGTTCGATCTTACAATTCTTATATCTTTGGTGAAGATTAATGAGTTTTATGCTCTTATATGAAAAATTTCGATAATTATGCCTCTTTAAAAAGAGGTAAACTCTTCTGTAATTTCGATTCATAATAAATTTTGATATTTTTCTTTTATTGATTAGTATTTAGATACGTTTTAGAGGTGATAAAGATCATCTTGAAGTGGTGCAGCTGATACTTTCTATATATTTATTAAAGACAGCAATAGCAGAGATCCATTTACTGCAATATATGTAAAAATATTAGATCAATTAAAGATATCATTAGTTTCTTCCGCATGAAGATTCAGTTTTATCTACTAAAATTAGAAGAGAAGATCACATTACGGATAATAAAAGAAATTACTTAAATTTTTCTATAATATAGTAGAAATAAATAGCAAAACTTAAAAATAACTCATATTCTTCGGACATTGAAGATCTATTAATCGGATCGACTGCTTAATCGCATCAGTTTGCCTTTAGTAACTATTTTATTCCTGTTTTTTTACATAATTTTAATTAGAGGCATGTATGTTCGATATACTATGGTGTCTGATAGTTTTTATTATTACACTTTTCTTACTTATTATTGTGCATGAATCGGGACATTTTTTAGTAGCTAGATATATGGGAGTAAAAATTGAATGTTTTTCCATTGGTTTTGGATCAACATTATGGTCTTGGAAGGATAGGACAGGAACCGAATATAAGATAAGTTTATTTCCCATAGGTGGATTTGTCAAAATGTTTCATAAAGATGAAAAATCTTTATCCCGGTTATTATCGCCGAATGTTCAGAAAAATGTTCTTCTATCTTCTCAATTATTTAGTAATAAAACTTTATTCCAGCGGTTAGCAATTATCAGCGCTGGTCCGATTGCGAATTTTTCTTTTGCAATCTTTTCATATTGGTTAGTATTTGTATTTGGAGTTAGCACTATAAGTCCTATTGTAAGGTCAGTAACTAATGATTCAAGAGCATTTACAGCGGGTATTAGACCCGGAATGGAAATTAAAAGTGTCGCAGATATAGAAACACATGATTGGAATGATGTTCGGATAGCTTTACTATCTAAAATTGGTTCTCAGGTTCAAGTAAGAGTCTTACCTTTTGGAGATGTCATTAATACGAAAAATATAAATTTAAAAAACTTTGCAATTAATACTGCTACACAAGATATTTTAATGAAATTAGGTATTCATCCTTATAATTACATTATTTTACCTATTGTTTCTACAATAACCACTAATTCTACCGCAAGTAAATCTAAACTTCAGATAGGGGATGAACTTATTAAAGTCAATGATTACTCTTTAAAAACCTGGTCTAATTTTATGAATTTCTCTCGTCATCATACTCATGATAAAATTATCCTATTAGTCAAGCGACAAGGGAAGATTATATCATTATCCTTAATACCATCATCGGTTCGGAGATGGCCATGGAATCATGAGCGGGGATTTTATGGAGTTCTTCCGTCTGTAGTTTCCTTAAATTATCCATATACAAATATGATCCGTAAATATGATCCCTTGACATCAATTGCTATTGCTGGCAAAACTATATGGCAGTTATCTAAGATAACCATTCGAATGATGAAAAACATAGTGATAGGAAATATTAAAGTGACTAATATTAACGGTCCTCTTTCGATTGCTCAAGGAGCAGGAATTTATGCTAAATATGGCTGTCTATCTTATTTAAAATTTCTTGCTTTAATTAGTATTAATATTGCACTAATTAATTTATTGCCCGTGCCCGGATTAGATGGAGGGTATCTTTTTTTTATTATACTGGAAAAATTAAAACTTATTCCGTTATCAGAAAAATATTATATTTTGAGTTATCGGATTGGATCAATTTTATTGATGTTACTTATGGTAATAGCTATAGTTAATGATGTAACTCGTTTTTTGAGCGCTTCTTAGAAAAAAGATGAATTTATTCAAATTCATTAGAAAATTAATAAATAGCAAGAATAAAAAAAATTTTTGCATTCTCTTGTTATTATTCTTTAGTACCAAGGTAATTGGGAAAGATGGTTTTGTGGTAGAAGAACTCTATTTTCAAGGATTACATCGAATTACAGTGAAGGAAGCCTCAATTAGTTTACCAATTCGTACTGGAGATCTAATAACAGGAGAAGATATTAGTAATACTATTCGTGATTTGTTTTCCTCTAGACAATTTAATGATATTCAGATATTACGAGTAAATAATATTTTAATACTTAAGGTCCAAGAACGTCCACTTATAGCTAGTATAAAAATTTCTGGTAATCATCATCTAAGTACTAAAAATATTATGAAATATTTAGACCAACAAGGAATTCAAGAAGGTGCTCTCTTTGATCCATATTTATGGACTCTAATAGAAGAAAATTTAGAAAACTACTATTATAACAATGGAGAATTTACTGCTCATATCAAGGTGATTGTTAAATCATTACGTAATCATCGAGTCAGTATAAGAATAGTATTTTGTGAAGGTAAAAGCGCTAGAATTAATAAAATTCATATCTTAGGGAATAGAGCATTTTCTGATAGAAAATTGACAGGATATTTAAAACGTCAAGAAAATATTTTCTGGTGGCAATGGTTTGTAAGAAAATCTAAATATGAGAGACCTCGTTTAATACAGGCTCTAAAAAATTTAAGTACTTTCTATCTGGATAGAGGTTATGCACATTTCTACATTGCTGCAACTCAAGTGTTCTTTACTCCACAAACTCAATTAGTTGATGTTACTATCTCTCTTCATGAAGGTAGAAAATATAAAATTAACAAAATTATTATTCACTGCTCTGATGTAAGAATTAATCAATTAAAGTGTATAAAACAATTTCTTATTAAGAAAGGAGCAGGAATTAGGACGGGAGAATGGTATAAAAGAAAAAAATTTTTTATCTTAGAAAGTTACCTAAGAAAAATTTTAAAAGGTTATGGCTATGTGTGGCCTACTATAAACACGAATTTAAAATTCAATGAGTTAAATCATTCAGTGCAAGTATGGATCAATGTTATAGCAGGTGAACATTATGATATTGATAAGGTTTTTTTCAAAGGAAATTATATTACAGATAATTTGTTTTTACGACATAAAATTGGTCAATTAGAAGGGACCAGATATAATGTTAATTTATTAGAACATAGTCAAGATCTACTAGATAGTACAGGTTATTTTAACAGTGTTAATATTATAACTACTCCGGTTTTAGAAAATGATGTTAAAGTTAATCTTTTATATAAATTAAATGAAATCAAGACTGCCGGAATGATTAATTTTGGAGTTTCATATAGCACTGAAGGAAAAGTAGATTACCAAACCTTTTTACACCAAAAAAATTGGCTGGGAGAAGGATATAAAGCTAATTTTGGAGGAATTAAAAGTAACTATAAGATCCATGCAGAAATGACATTAACAAATCCACTCTTTACTATTAAAAATATGAAGGTTAGTAAATATATTTACTATACAAATACTTTTAGGGATTATAATGAGACTAATTTTACTGAATATAAATACTCTCATAGAAGTTATGGTTTTGAGGAAAATATTGCATATTCAGTATGGCGAAATAATTTCGTGAATATAGGAATAGGTTTTAGTCATAATGATATATCAGATATATCGCCGCAGTTAACTATCTGGAGATATTTATATTCTCTCAACAAAACTCCTCAGTTAATTTATAGGGTTCCTACTGATAATGTTAGTGATAATAATTTTAGTTTTAAATTAGGCTTAGCATATTCGAATCTTCTCGAAAAAGAATTTCCTCAATATGGTAATGATACTCAACTAAACGAAAAATTCTATCTTCCTTTTTCACTTTCTGCTTATTATCAAATAATATTTGATACAGTACAATATATTCCCCTCAGTTTAAAAATAAATAATAAGATTATTTTATTAGTACAAAGTCATATGGGATATAGCGCAGGATTTAGGGAAAATAATCCTTCTTTATTTTTTAATTTTAATGTAGGAGGACTCCATTCTCTACGTGGTTTTAAAGTCAATTCAGTGGGACCTAAAATTACTTATTATGATACCGAAGAACATTTTTGTGGAGATGATACACAGATCTGCAGTTCTCAAGATGGAAGAGGCGGAAATATTATGACTATTGGTAGTATTGAAGTATTTATGCCTCTGAAAAGCTGGCTAGGTTTTATGCATTCTTCAATATTTATTGATTTTGGAACTGTTTGGGATCAAAAAGCATCTAATATCTTCTCCACTAAACCATACAATATTAGAGATTATAGTGATCCTAATAGAATTTTAGTATCAACGGGAATATCCTTTAAATGGCATTCTCCCTTAGGTTCAATATTATTATCTTATTCTCAGCCTCTAAAAAATAACCGCGATGATAGAATAGAAAAATTTCAGTTTAGCTTAGGTACCAGTTGGTAAATATATGATTAAAACACTACATTTTTAATGTAAGTTAACAACTATTCTAACCAGAAAATTATTTAGAAGGATTTTTATAACAATGAAAGTATATCCTAAAGTGTTAATAACCATCTTATTTAACTTAATATTTTTTTCTACTACCATACACGCTGCAAACTTACTCAATAAATTTGCGGTAGTAAATATAGGACAAATTTTTCAACAGTTACCACAAATGGAAGTGATTTCAAAAAATCTCGAACAAGAATTTAAAGAGAGAGCAAGTGCATTAGAAAATATGGCGGTCAATCTAGATACTAAATCCCAACAACTACAAGAAAATAGTTTAATTAATTCTGACAAACATAAAGAATTAGAGCAAGACTTAATACTTCAACGTAAAGCGTTTGTCGCCAAGATTGAAGATTTTGAAAACGATAAACATCGTCGACAATGGGAAGAACAAAATAAAATTATTAATATAATTCGCTCAGCAGTAGAACAAGTAGCTCATAATGAAAAATATGATGTAGTATTAGATTCTAATGTGATTCTTTTTGCCGATAATCTACCTGATATTACGGAACAAGTGTTAAAACAAATCAAATAATAATTATAAAATTACTAGGAAAGTTTAAATATTTAATTAAAAAATTAAACTTCTAATAGTTAGAAGTTATGATTTAGAATAAAATTAGTTACTTAATCTTAAAATATTAAGATGATGTTATCATCAATAAAATCTGGATTAGTAAAATACTTTTTAAGATAAATAGTATCTTGAGAGGATTGACTATACCTGAAATATAGATGTCCTGATCCTCTTTTCATAAAAAAGATAATAAGTATTATAACTGAGATTAATAAATTTTAAGGGAGTTCATGCAAGAAATTTTACAACTATTACCACATCGTTATCCTTTTTTACTTATTGATCGAGTTTTATCATACTCAAAAGAAAATAGTTTACGCGCAGTAAAAAATATTTCTTTCAATGAAGTATATTGTCAAGCTCATTTTCCTAATAAACCTATTTTCCCCGGAGTATTAATACTTGAAGCTATAACTCAAGCTGCAGTAATATTATTAAAAAAAAGTATTCGACGACTACCTAATGAAATTTATTATTTAGCCGCTATTGATCAAGCTAGATTTAAACGTATCGTTTTACCAGGAGATCAATTAATTTTAGAGATAAAACTTATCAAAACCCGCTTTTCTTTATCAAGTTTTCAAGGGAGTGCTCAAGTTCATAATGAAGTAGTATGCGAAACCTCAATTAAATTGTTTCGTAAATTATTATAATTAGTACACATATTACGAAATAATAAATATATTTATGGCATGATATTTATATTGTCCAATGACCAGGACCATGCTGATAATTATTACCTTTTATTCTATTTATCTTCATGAAGAATAAATAAAACTTTCAGATCATAAATATGAAAGTAATCAGAAAAATATTAATTTATAATGATAAAAATGACTGCTATAAAGGTTTTTATGATAAGATTATTATCTTATTCTCTTTCTGAGAAGAGAAACTTATGATGTCTCCACGTTTTATACATTTGCATATTCACAGTGAATATTCTCTTCGAAATGGGTTAGCTAAAATTAGCCTTCTAGTTAATAAAGCAGCAGAATTAAAAATGCCCGCTCTTGCTTTAACAGATACCAGTAATCTTTTTGGATTAATCAAGTTCTATAAATTAGCACGACGAGCTGGTATTAAACCTATTTTAGGCAGTGATATAAAAATCACTAATCCTCTCGTAGAACAGGAAATTTTTCATCTTACTGTATTAGCTCTTAATAATACAGGATATAAAAATCTTATGAAAATCATTTCTCATTCTTATCAAAATGGATATGAGAAGGAAGGGCCTATCATAAAGAGAGAATGGTTAGAAAAATATGCAGAAGGGATATTATTACTATCAGGCGGAATGAACGGTGATATTGGTAAAGGATTAATTCGAAGAAATAATTACTTGGTAAAAGAATGTATTAAATTTTATAAAAAAAATTTTCCGGATCGATTTTATCTTGAATTAGTACGTACGGGTCGAGAAAAAGAAGAGGAGTATTTACAAGCAGCACTTAGGTTAAGTGTTCAAAATAATATTCCTGTAGTTGCGACAAATGAAGTTTGTTTTCTTGATCCTTCGGATTTTGAAGCTCACGAAATCCGAGTAGCTATTTATCATAGTTTAACCCTTCATGATCCTAAACGTCCTCGCCAATATAGTATGCAGCAATATCTGCGCACCGAAGAGGAAATGTGTTGTTTATTTGATGCTCTTCCTCAAGCATTAGAAAATAGTGTAGAAATAGCTAAACGTTGTAATGTTACTTTGTCTATAGGAGACACCTATTTTTTACCACAATTTCCTACGAAAAATATTCTTATAGAAAATTATTTAGTCGTTCAATGTCAACAAGGTCTCGAAAAACGTTTAGAAGAATTATTCTATGATCCAATCGAACGGAATAATAAACGTCCCATATATAATGATCGTTTAACGATGGAATTGAAGATAATTAATCAAATGAAATTTGCTGGATATTTTCTCATTGTTATGGAATTTATTCAATGGGCTAAAAATAAAGGAATTCCAGTAGGACCAGGACGGGGTTCAGGAGCTGGTTCATTAGTAGCATACACATTAAATATCACTGATATAAATCCCTTAGCATTTGATTTGTTATTTGAACGTTTTCTTAATCCCGAACGCATTTCTCTGCCGGATTTTGATATTGATTTTTGCATGGAAAAACGTGATTCGGTTATAGAACATGTAGCGGATAAATACGGAAGACATTGTGTATCACAAATTATAACTTTTGGTACAATGGCAGCTAAAGCTGTTATTCGAGACGTAGGAAGAGTGCTGGGTCATCCTTATGCTTTCGTAGATCGAATTGCGAAGCTAATTCCTGTAGAGCACGGTATGACTTTAGAAAAATCTTTTTCTCTAGAACCTAGATTAGCGGAAATATTTAATACAGATAAAGAAGTGAAGATTTTAATAGAACTAGCGCGAAAATTAGAAGGTGTCATGAGAAATGTAAGTAAGCATGCTGGGGGTGTAGTTATTGCGCCTACCATAATAACTGAGTTGACACCTATTTACTGTGATGAAAATGGAAAAAATCAAGTTACACAATATGATAAAAATGATATTGAAGATATAGGGTTAGTAAAATTTGACTTTCTAGGATTACGAACCTTAACAATTATTAATTCTACTGTAAAGATTATAAGATGCCGCCAAAAAAATTTAGATAAATTATTTATTGATCTTAAATCAATTCCTCTAAATGATCCTCAAACATTTGTTCTCTTACAACAAGCTGAGACTACAGCAATTTTTCAACTAGAATCTCCGGGAATGAAAAAGTTAATAAAACGATTAAAACCAGATTGTTTTGAGGATATCATAGCTTTAGTAGCTTTATTTCGTCCGGGACCATTACAATCCGGCATGGTAGATAATTTCATTAATCGTAAACATGGACGGGAACCAATTTCATATCCTGATCAGTGCTGGCAACATTCATCCCTCAAAAACATATTAAATCCTACTTACGGCATTATTCTCTATCAGGAACAAGTAATGAAAATATCCCAAGTTCTGGCTGGTTATACGCTTGGAGAATCCGATTTACTTCGTCGTGCGATGAGTAAAAAAAATCCTATAGAGATGTCTAAACAACGTTCTATTTTTCGAACCGGAGCGATCAAAAAAGGAATTGATGAAGTTTTAGCTATGAAAATATTCGATATATTAGAAAAATTTGCTGGATATGGTTTTAACAAATCACATTCTGCCGCTTACGCATTAATTACTTATCAAACTCTATGGTTAAAATCACACTTTCCTGCTGAGTTTATGGCTGCAGTGATGACTTCTGAAATAGATAATAATGAAAAAGTTGTGCGTTTAGTTCAAGAATGTTGGCGTATGGGCCTAAAAATCTTACCCCCGAATATTAATCAGAGCCACTATCATTTTTCTGTTAATAAAAAAGGAGAAATAATATATGGCCTAGGAGCTATTAAAGGAGTGGGATATGCCAGTATTCATGCTCTTCTTCACTCAAGAAAAATAGGAGGAAAATTTTCAGATTTATATGATCTATGTACACGTATTGATAATAAAGATCTTAATCGTCGTTTACTAGAAAAATTAATTTTATCGGGAGCTCTAGATGAGTTAGGACCGCATAGAGCGGCTCTCTACATGAATTTAAATTCTGTGTTAACAGCCTCAAATCAACTTAATAAAACTTCCAAGAGTCAAAAAGATATGTTTGGTCTCTTAGGAGAACAATTCGTTACCGATAATTTATCTAGTAATATTATGAAGTGGAGTGAAATTCAGATTTTATCGGGAGAACGAGATACATTAGGAATATATTTCAGTGGCCATCCTCTTAATCCCTTTCTAAAAGAAATATTATTTTATACCGGAGGAATTCGATTAAAAGATATTCAAGGCTTTAAAGCTGGAAAGCAGATTAAGGTGGCTGGAATAGTAATTTCTTTTCGCACTGCAGTCACAAAAGCTGGTACAAGAATAGGAATATGTACTTTAGATGATAAAACTAGTACTATAGAAGTAGTATTTTTTGCAAAAATATTAGATAAGTATAGACAGTGCATAGAAAAAGATAGAATTATAATTGTTTGGGGAAAAATTAATAATTTTACTGATTTCAGTAGAGATCATAAAATTTCTATTACCGCTTATGAAGTAAAAGATATTGATGAAGAACGCATAAAATATGCAAAAAATTTGACACTTTTAATTAAATCTGAACAATGTGACCAATCCTTTTTAAGACAGGTACGTCATACTTTAGAGAACCATTCTTCAAAACTTAAGAAAATAATTCCCGTCTATATTTTTTATTATAGTGGCGATAAATCCCAAGTACAGCCAGTAAAATTAGTGTGTGGCTCAGCATTTAAAGTATCCGTCAGTAATCATTTACTTAATGAACTTCGTTCACTATTAGGTTCCAAACATGTTTTTGTTGAATTCAATGATAAATAAGTATTAATTAGTATCATTTCTGCATGGAAAAAAAAATATTACACAATCTTTACTATAATCTTTTAGGATATAGACATTTTCTGGTAGCTTATAGTGGTGGCTTAGATTCTACGGTTTTATTACATCAATTAATTCAATTACGTAAATTATGTCCCTACATCCATTTTCGCGCTATTCATATACATCATAATATTAGTAGAAATGCTGATTCTTGGTTATTGCATTGTCAGCAACAATGTAAAAGATGGAATATTCCTCTCTCAATAGTTAAAATCAAGATAAATGTACAAGAAATAAAAGCACATGGACTAGAATCAGCTTCTAGACAAGCACGTTATAATGCATGTGATCAAGTGCTTGGAGATAAAGAAGTATTGTTAACAGCCCATCATCTTAAGGATCAATGTGAAACTCTTTTGTTGGCATTAAAACGGGGTAGTGGTCCTAGTGGTTTAGCAGCAATGCGTTCTCTAATTAAAATCAGAGAAAATCAGACAATTATCCTTCGTCCCATGTTACTTCAAAGTTGGACCCAAATTCGTACCTGGGCACAAGTTCATCAATTATCCTGGATCAATGATGAAAGTAATGATGATCTACATCTCGATAGAAATTTTTTGCGCATAAAAATACTTCCGCTCCTTAATGAGAAGTGGCCTTATTTTTATCAAAATGTTGCTCGGAGTGCTAAATTATGTAGTGATCAGGTTAATTTATTATATGAATTATTAACTCCATTACTAACCAGCTTAATACTACCAGATGGATCTCTTCGTATAGATGAGTTACATAAATATAGTGAAGTGTATCGTTCTGAGATATTAAGGTATTGGTTAGCTAAGCAAAAAATTATTCCCTCTTATCTACAAATTAAATGTATCTGGAAAAATGTGATATGTAGTCGTCGAGATGCGGCTCCTTGTGTAAGAATTGGAAAATATGAAATTCGTCGTTTTCGAAACGCCATCTACTGTATTGATTTTCTACCTTCATTAGAAGATATTATTATTCCCTGGTCTTGTCCGTGGAGAACTTTAAAACTTCCCTCTAAATTAGGAAGTCTTCAGTTTGATGGAGAAGAGGGTATAAATGTACGAGCTCCTTCACTAAAAGAATTAAATCAGATTAATGTTCGTTTTAAGGCTCAAGAGAGATTTTATCTTTTAGGACGTGATGGTAGTCGTCATATTAAAAAAATATGGCAGGAATTAAATGTACCACCGTGGATGCGACATCGAATTCCATTAATTTTTTATGGTAATAAATTAATTTCTGCCGTAGAATTATTCATTACTCAGGATGGATCTCCGCGTAAATCTCTTTCCTGGTTCTTAAAATGGAATAAACAAATATTGTAATCAAGATTAGGATTTATTGAATTTTTCAATTATAAAGTTAATAATTTGAGAAATATCAATTAATAATTGATTATTAGGATGTATTTTTCGTAATTTATAGACCACTACATGTTTATCTAAATAGCGATCACTGACAATAATCATGTGTGGAATACCTATTAATTCCATGTCAGATAACATTATTCCTATATGTTCTTTTCTATCATCAAGAATGATATCAATATTATTAGCAGATAGAGAAAAATAAATATGTTCTGATATGGTTCTCACTCGATTAGAATGATGATAATCTATAGGTATAATTGCTACTTGAAAGGGAGCTATAATATTACTAGGCCATATAATTCCATGTTGATCATGAGATTGCTCAATAGATGCTGCAACCATTCTTGAAATGCCTATTCCATAACAACCCATAAATATATTTTTAAGATATCCATTCTTATCTTGTATTTTTGCCTTCATTGGTAGAGAATATTTTTTTCCTAGTTGGAAAATATGCGCTATTTCAATACTACGATGTAATTTTAAGCTTCCCTGTCCATCCGGACTAGGGTCTCCCTCTACCACATTGCGCAGATCCGCTATCTTTGGTAATTTTAAATCACGTATCCAGTTAATACCGAAATAATATTGGTCTTTTACATTTGCTCCCACCGAAAAGTTTTTAAGATCTGCTAAACTTCTATCCGCTATAATAGGAATGGGTAGATTAATTGGACCTATATAACTTAGATCTGTTCCTATATATTGACGTAATTCTTTCTTGTTAGCATAAATTAATGGTTTTGCTACCATATCTATTCTTTCTGCTTTTAGGATATTTAATTCATGATCTCCTCGAATTAAGAGTGCTATCCACTTATAAGGATTATTTTTTTGGGCCTTCACTAGAAAGGTTTTTATAATTTGATCTGTCCTCAATAGTAAATTACTACTTATAATGGATATAGGAGCTAACGAATGATGAGAAGTATCATTATGGACTTTTTTTTCTAGGTTACTAACAACCTCTGCAAAATCGATTTTGGATACATAATTTGATATATCAGAAAAAACAATAATATTTTCTCCGTGATTGGCTAATACTTGAAATTCATGTGATGTATTACCTCCCATGGATCCAGTATCGGCTTCTACTATTTTAAAATTTAAACCTAATTTCCTGATAATTATATTATAAGCATTATACATGTCAGTATAAGTTTTTTGGAGACACTTTGAATTTTCATGGAAAGAATATGCATCTTTCATGATAAACTCTCGGGATCGAATAATTCCATAACGAGGACGAGGCTCATCACGAAATTTAGTTTTTATCTGAAATAGATTCAGGGGTAATTGTTTATATGAATTCACTTGATAACGGATTAAATCGGTAATACACTCCTCATGAGTAGGAGATAACACTAAATTACGTTTTTTTCGGTCCACAAAACGCAATAATTCTGGTCCATAAGATTGTAATCTTCCACTTTCTTGCCATAACTCCGCTGGCTGAACTATAGGCATAGAGACTTCTAAGGAACCTATCTTATTCATTTCTTCGCGGACAATATTTTCAATTTTTTTTAGAACACGTACTCCTGTGGGTAACCAAGTATATAATCCAGAGGAGAGTGATCGAATTAATCCACCTCGCAGCATTAATTGATGACTGATAATTTCAGCATCTTTAGGTTTTTCCTTTAAAGTTAAAAGTAAATATTTACTAGTACGCATAAGATTTATGATAACCGATCGATACCCACTCAATTTCCACCACTAGATTAATCATATCTTTTATCATTACTGTCACTCTCTAACAGTTCAGATAATCTGACCGATGCTCCTTCTTCTTTTCGGATTGTGGGAGAAGTTTTCAGAAAATTTATTTCGTTCTTTTTCTTTTTTAAACGTAATCTTTCTTGATGATAAGCATAACCAGTACCAGCTGGAATTAAACGTCCAACAATAACATTTTCTTTTAAACCACGTAGTTCATCTTTTTTTCCCGCTACGGCGGATTCTGTCAATACTCGAGTAGTTTCTTGAAAAGAAGCAGCTGAAATAAAGGAGTCGGTAGCTAGAGAAGCTTTAGTTATTCCTAATAAATCCCGGGTATATTTTGGCCCTTGTTTTCCTTGTTTATGCAATTGCTCATTGACTATTTTTACACGAGAGTATTCTATTTGCTCTCCTTCTAAAAAGGAACTATCACATGATTTTGTAATGGTAACTTTTCGTAACATTTGACGTACAATTACTTCGATGTGCTTATCATTAATTCTTACTCCTTGTAAACGATAAACCTCTTGAACTTCATTAGTTATATATCTGGTTACTGCCTGTATCCCACGTAATCGGAGAATATCATGTGGTGATTCGACTCCATCCGATATAATGTCTCCTAGTTGTACTTGTTCACCTTCAAGTACATTTAATTGTCTCCACTTAGGAATCATTTCTTCGTAGGGTAATTCACTCTCATTGAGAGGTGTTATAATGAGACGACGTTTACCTTTAGTTTCTTTTCCAAAAGATATTATGCCACTTTTTTCGGCTAAAATAGCAGCATCTTTTGGGCGTCGTGCTTCAAATACATCCGCTACACGGGGTAATCCTCCCGTAATATCTTTAGTACCGCCTGTTTCTTGTGGAACGCGAGCTAATGTATCACCGGCACTAACCCATACATTATCCTCAAGTTGTATAATAGATCTTCCAGGTAAAAAATATTGTGCAGGGATATCTTTTTTACCCGGTAGAAATACTTCTTCTCCCTTCTTATTAACTATTTTTATTGCAGGACGAAGTTCTCTTCCCACCGCAGGTCGTTCAGAGGGATCTAATACTACTATAGAACTTAAACCAGTTAAATCGTCTGTTTGTCGAAGAATAGTCTGTCCTTCAATCAAATCCATTAATTTAATAAAACCATCTACTTCAGTAATCACTGGCATAGTATGAGGATCCCAGTTAGCTACTATTTCTCCTGTCTGCACCATATTACCATTTATTTTGCTCATAATCGCTCCATATGGAACTTTATAACTTTCTTGGATTCGATTAAATTTATCTATTATTTGGAGTTCTACATTTCTGGTAGTAATTACTAATTTTCCATGGGCAGTTTGCACTGTTTTAGCATTAACTAACTTAATCCATCCCGGATGTTTAATTTCAATACTAGATTCTGATGCAGAACGAGAAGCGGTTCCTCCGATATGAAAAGTACGCATAGTTAACTGGGTTCCGGGTTCTCCAATAGATTGGGCTGCTATTACCCCTATTGCTTCTCCTTTATTCACTAATTCTCCCCGCGATAAATCTCTACCATAACAGTAAGCACATACCCCGAAGGCAGTTTCACAGCTTACTACCGAACGTACTTTAACAAAATCAATCGAACTTAATTCTAAAAGTTCACATAACTCTTCATTAAGTAATGTATCCCGTGATATTAAAATATCACCTGTTGAGTTAAGTATATTGCATGCTGTTACTCTACCTAACACTCGTTCTCGTAGAGATTCTTTTACTTCTCCTCCTTCTATTATGGAAGTGATTAAAATCCCCTCACTCGTACCACAATTATATTCCGTTACTACTAAATCCTGCGCCACATCTACTAATCGACGAGTTAAATATCCTGCATTCGCTGTTTTTAAGGCTGTGTCTGCTAACCCTTTCCGTGCTCCATGGGTAGAAATAAAATATTGAATTATATTTAGACCTTCACGAAAATTAGCAGTAATAGGAGTTTCAATAATTGATCCATCGGGTTTAGCCATTAAACCACGCATACCAGATAACTGTCTAATTTGTGCTGCGGAACCTCGAGCTCCAGAATCTGCCATCATAAAAATACTGTTAAATGAAGTTTGTTGTTCTTTTTCTCCAAAACTATTTATGACTCTTTCGCTAGCAAGAGTTTTCATCATAGCTTGAGCAACTTTTTCATTAGCTAATGTCCATATATCGATAATCTTATTATATCGTTCTCCTGTAGTAACTAATCCGGATTGAAATTGCATTTGAATTTCTGACACTTCTTTCTCTGCTTCACCAATAATTTCCTCTTTATTCCTTGGTATTATCATGTCATCAATTCCTACCGAAGCACCTGAACGAGCAGCATAGGTAAATCCTGCATACATCACCTGATCTGAAAAAATAACCGTAGTTTTTAATCCTAAAATCCTATAACAGGTATTTAAAAGGTTGGATATAGCTTTTTTTCCTAAGGGTTTATTAATCAGAGAAAAAGGTAGTCCTTTAGGTACAATCATCCAAAGAATACTTCTACCAATAGTAGTACTAATTAAATTAGTTTTAGCAATCAATTTTCCTTCGGAGTTCTTTTGATATTCGGTGAGTCGTACGATAACTCTAGCATGCAAATCGGCTATTCCTCCTCGATATATATGTTCTGCTTCTTGGGGATTACTTAATACCATCCCTTCTCCCTTAGCATTCACTTTATCTATCGTCATATAGTATAATCCTAAAACTACATCCTGAGATGGAACCATAATAGGTTCACCATTTGCTGGTGATAAAATATTATTAGTAGACATCATGAGGCATCTAGCCTCTAATTGTGATTCTAAAGTTAATGGTACGTGTACGGCCATTTGGTCACCATCAAAGTCAGCATTATATGCGGCACATACTAAAGGATGGAGCTGAATTGCTTTTCCTTCAATCAGGAGAGGTTCAAATGCTTGAATTCCAAGTCGATGTAAGGTGGGTGCTCTATTGAGTAATACCGGATGTTCACGAATAACTTCTTCTAAAATATCCCATACTACAGCTTCTTCACGTTCAACCATTTTTTTAGCAGTTTTGATGGTAGTGGCAAGCCCTTGTTTTTCTAATTTTCCATAAATAAAAGGTTTAAATAATTCTAGAGCCATTTTCTTCGGAAGACCACATTGTTGCAGACGTAAATATGGTCCTACTGTTATGACAGATCTTCCCGAGTAATCTACCCGTTTTCCTAATAAATTTTGTCGAAACCTTCCTTGTTTACCCTTTATCATCTCAGTAATAGATTTAAGCGGACGTTTGTTGGAACCAACAATAGCTCTTCCTCGGCGCCCATTATCTAACAAGGCATCCACTGCTTCTTGCAGCATACGTTTTTCATTACGCACAATTATATCTGGAGCTGATAATTCCAAAAGACGTTTTAATCTATTATTACGATTAATAACGCGCCTATATAAATCATTAAGATCCGACGTGGCAAAACGTCCTCCGTCTAAAGGTACTAAAGGTCGCAAATCAGGAGGTAAAACTGGTAATACCGTTAATATCATCCATTCTGGTTGATTCCCAGAATTGAGAAAAGATTCTAATAAATTAATACGTTTCGTAATTTTTTTACGTTTATTTTCCGAGGAAGAAGAATGAAAATCTTCCATTAACCGCTCGCACTCTTGTTGAAGATTAAGATTTTTTAATAGATATTGAATTCCTTCTGCTCCCATTTTAGCTTCAAATTCATCTCCAAATTCTTCTAGAGCATCTAAATATTCTTCTTCGCTTAAAAGTTGTCCACGTTCAAGATTAGTCATTCCCTCTTCTACAATCACATATGATTCAAAATAAAGTACTCGTTCAATATCTCGAAGAGGCATATCCAGTAATAATCCGATACGGGAGGGTAAAGATTTTAGAAACCAAATATGTGCAGTAGGAGAAGCTAATTCTATATGTCCCATTCGTTCACGACGCACTTTAGTGTGTGTTACTTCAACACCACATTTTTCACATATTATTCCCCGATGTTTAAGACGTTTATATTTTCCACATAAACACTCATAATCTTTTATGGGACCAAAAATTCGTGCACAAAATAGTCCCTCTCGTTCCGGCTTAAAGGTACGATAATTAATGGTTTCTGGTTTTTTTACTTCTCCATAAGACCAGGAACGGATTATATCAGGAGAAGCTAAAGAAATTTTTATTGAATTAAACTCTTCTGTTTTACTTTGTGTTTTGAGTAATTTAAGGAAATCTTTCACAAATTAGCTCCTATATGGTGAAAGGAGTGAAGCAGATCCCGAATACATAAATAAAATTACTTACTTGGATCTCAATATTTATTTTTCTGAAAATTATTATTCTTCTAACTCTATATTTAAACCAAGAGAACGAATTTCCTTTAATAGGACATTGAAAGATTCTGGTATGCCCGCTTTCATCTGATGATTACCATCTACAATATTTTTATACATCTTAGTTCTGCCAGTGACATCATCTGATTTAATCGTAAGCATTTCCTGCAAAGTGTAAGCAGCTCCATAAGCTTCTAGAGCCCATACTTCCATTTCTCCGAAACGTTGTCCTCCAAACTGAGCTTTTCCTCCTAAAGGTTGCTGGGTTACCAAGCTGTAAGAACCAGTAGATCGAGCATGCATTTTATCATCTACTAAATGATTTAATTTCATCATATACATATAACCTACAGTAACGGGTCGCTCGAATTGTTCTCCGGTACGACCATCAAATAAAGTAATCTGACCAGAAGAAGGTAGATTTACTAATTCTAACATTTCTTTAATTTCTATTTCTTTAGCACCGTCGAATACTGGACATGATACGGGCATACCTTGTCTAAGATTGTGCGCTAGTTGTAGAATTTCATCATCACTAAAACTTTTTAAATTTACTTTATTCCGGATGTTTACTCCCACATCATAGTATTTTTGAATAAAATCCCGAACTTCATTAACTGAATGATATTTATTCATCATACTATTAATTTGGTCACCTATTGCTTTTGCAGCCATGCCGAGATGAGTTTCAAGTATTTGTCCGATATTCATTCTAGAAGGAACTCCTAATGGATTGAGTACTATATCTACTGGAATGCCATTGGTATCATATGGCATATCTTCTATAGGATTAATTTTAGATATGACTCCTTTATTACCATGTCGACCAGCCATTTTATCACCCGGTTGTATCTGTCGTTTTACCGCTAAGTATACTTTCACGGTTTTTAATACTCCCGGAGATAAATCATCACCTTGACTAATTTTGATTTGTTTTTCTTCTGCTTTAGAATTAAATTTTTGTTTTAAATTTTTATAGTTTTTTATGAGTTGGTCTAATTCTTTTTGTTGATCTATATTATCTAAATTAATATTTTCCCATTGTTCTGCACTTAAATAAGAAATATTTTCTTTATCTTGAACGCCGCTCTTTATCAAAAAAGCTTGGATTCGGGAACAAATACCATCTTCTAAAATTTGTAATTCTTCAGTTAGCTCTTTCTGGGACTTTTGTATTAAGATTTTTTCTATCTCTAAAGAACGTTGATCTTTAGCTATACCTTCTTGAGTAAAGACTTGTACGTCTATTACAGTACCGGACACTCCATTAGGAACTCGCAGAGAAGTATCTTTTACATCAGATGCTTTCTCTCCAAAAATTGCATGCAATAATTTTTCTTCGGGAGAGAGTTGAGTTTCTCCCTTGGGAGTTACTTTCCCTACTAAGATATCTCCTTCTGAAACTTCTGCTCCTATATAGACAATACCGGATTCATCTAATTTAGAAAGAGCTGCTTCTCCTACATTTGGAATATCGGCAGTAATTTCCTCGATACCTAACTTAGTATCCCGAGATATACAGGAAAGTTCCTGAATATGAATAGTAGTAAATTTATCTTTTTGTACTATACCTTCGGAGATCAGAATAGAATCTTCGAAATTATAACCTAACCAGGGCATGAAGGCTACTCTCAGATTATGGCCTAACGCTAGTTCTCCGAGATCCGTAGCCGGACCATCAGCTAGGACATCTCCGGGGTCTACCATTTCTCCTAATGAAACACACGGCTTATGATTTATACAAGTATTTTGATTAGAACGAACATATTTAGTTAAATTATAAATATCAATTCCCGGATCATTTTTATTTATTTCTTCTTCATTAACCTTGACTACAATGCGAGCAGCATCAAAAGACTGAATAATACCTCCACGTTTTGCTATGACAGTGACTCCAGAATCTATCGCTACTGTACGTTCCATTCCAGTACCTACTAATGGTTTTTCGGAACGTAATGTTGGGACTGCCTGACGTTGCATATTAGCTCCCATTAAGGCCCGATTAGCATCATCATGTTCTAAAAACGGAATGAGCGCAGCTCCTACTGACATGATTTGCTCCGTTGCTACATCCATATAATCAATTTCATTACTATTAAATAAACCTGATTCTCCTTTCCTCCGACAGATGATTAAATCTGATTCTAATACTCCCTCCTCTTTGATAAGAGTATTAGCTTGTGCAATAACATATTTACCTTCTTCTAGAGCAGAAAGATAATGAAGTTCATCGGTTACTCTACCGTTGCGTACTCTCCGATACGGCGTTTCTAAAAATCCATATTCGTTGGTTTGTGCATATACTGCTAACGAATTAATTAATCCTATATTAGGTCCTTCTGGAGTTTCAATAGGACACACTCTTCCATAATGAGTAGGATGAACATCTCTTACTTCAAATCCTGCTCGTTCCCGAGTTAATCCTCCTGGCCCCAGTGCTGAAATACGACGTTTATGAGTTACTTCGGCTAAAGGATTATTTTGATCCATAAATTGAGACAGCTGACTAGTGCTAAAAAATTCTTTCACGGCGGCAGAAATAGGTTTAGCATTAATCAAATCTTGTGGAACAGTTGAATCTAAATTACCAAGTGATAACTTTTCTCTTACCGATCGCTCAAGACGAGCTAAACCAATTCGAAATTGATTTTCAGTCATTTCTCCTACACATCGAATGCGTCGATTTCCTAGATGATCTATATCATCTATTTCACCTTTTCCATCACGAATACTGATAAGTTTTTTCATCACTTCTACGATATCACCTGGCGTAAGGGTACTAGGACCTTCACTATGATCTCTATTTAAAGAAAGATTCAATTTCATTCTACCCACTGTTGAAAGATCATACCGTTCTTCTGAAAAAAAGATATTTTCAAACAGATCTTCTGTTGCTGCAAGGGTAGTAGGTTCTCCCGGACGCATCATCCGATAAAGTTCTACTAAAGCACTGTAACGATCACTAGTACTATCAATTTTCAATGTTTGTGATATATAAGATCCATGATCTAAATCGTTAGTAAATATAGTTTCAATATATTTAAAACCCGATAAAATTAAGTTTTCTATTATCTCTTCTGTCAATTCAGTATTAGCGGTACAAATGAATTGGCCGGTATGTTCATTAATATAATTTTGAGCACTTATTTTTCCCACTATGTATTCAATTGGCACTTCAATATCTTTTATCTGTGCTTGTTCTAGAAGTCTGATATGGCGAGGAGTAATACGACGTCCTTTTTCAATATAAACTTTTCCATGTGCTTCAATATTAAATGAGAGCATTTCTCCCCGTAACCGATTTGCTATCAGTTCTAATTTAAATTTTTTATTATTCTTTATTTCAAAAATCATTTTTTCAAAAAAAAGTCCGAGGATTTCTTGAGTATTATAATTAAGAGCACGTAAAATAATTGTGGCAGGTAATTTACGACGTCTATCAATCCGGACAAATAAATGATCTTTAGGATCAAATTCAAAGTCTAACCATGACCCGCGGTAAGGTATAATGCGTGCATTATATAATACTTTTCCGGAAGAATGAGATTTTCCCTTATCACTATCAAAGAAGACTCCTGGACTACGATGCAGTTGAGAGACTACTACTCTCTCAGTACCATTAATTATAAAGGTTCCATGTTCGGTCATGAGGGGAATATCCCCCATATATACTTCCTGTTCTTTTATAAATTTTATGGCCCGATTTGATCCTTCATTATCATATACAAGAAGACGAAGTTGTACTCGTAAAGGAACAGAGTATGTTAAACTACGTGTCTTACATTCTTTAACATTGAAAACTGTACTACCTAGACGAAAATCAATATATTGAATTTCAGAATCATTATTTTGACTTTTTATAGGAAATACGGAACGTAACGCTGTTTCTAAACCCGACTGTCCTTTCGAATCTTTTGTAATAAATTTTTGAAATGAATCAAGCTGGATGGAAAGGAGATATGGAAAATCTAATACTTGGGTACATTTACCAAAATCCTTCCGGATGCGTTTCTTTTCTGTATGGGAATAAAAAACCATAGGGTGAGGCTTCCTCAGTATGTAGGATGATATAACTAATATCTTTATTATATTGTAATATAGAGCTTACTAATTACTCTTAGTAAGAGTTTAATTAAACTTATTAAAATAATAAGTTGTGATAAATTTTATTTATCTCATTTTAGAAAATAAAATTATGAAAATATCGGAAAAACCATCCTCATATTTGAATAATATACCAAATATTCATGTGGAATACCGAATCTTAAGTATTTTATTTTATTTGTATAGATGCTCCCGTTTCTTCTAAAGATTTTTTTAAATTTTCCGCGACTTCTTTACTAATATTCTCTTTGAGAACAGTAGGCGTAGATTCTACTAGATCTTTAGCATCTTTTAAACCTAGTCCTGTAATACCTCTTACTGCTTTAATAACAGCAATTTTATTGTTACCAATAGAAGTTAAAAAGACCGAAAATTCTGTTTGTTCTTCTACTTCGTCTGAAATTTGCTGTGTTCCTCCTCCCGAACCTATATTAGCAGCGGCAGAAACTCCAAATTTTTTTTCCATAGCCTCAACTAATTCGGTGACTTCCATAACGGACATAGCTGCTACGGCTGCAAGTATTTGCTCTTTACTTATAGACATAATACTTATCTCCCCCAAATAATTAGTTATTTTTAACCTTTTCTTTATAAGAAAAGACACTAAATTCTTTCTAAGATGATTAGAATCTACCTGGTATGTTTACTCTTGCAGTAATTGGCTATAATCCGAACTAGTCTCCCACTAGATATTTCTTGCATAGTTATGATTAATCGTCTTACTGCTTCTTCATAAGTAGGTAGCAAAGCTAAAACTTCTATTTGTTCGGCAGTCAGTCTCTTTCCTTCATAAGACGCAGCTTTAATAATAAATTTACTATTTGTTTTAGCAAAATTATTAAATATCCGAGCAGCAGTGCCAGGATGAACCTTTGAAAAAGCAATTAAACAAGGTCCTCTCAAATATTCCATTATACATTGAAATTTAGTCTCACGTACTATAATACGTAATAATGTGTTACGTGCTACATACATATCGACGTTACTTTCACGTGTTAATTTTCTCAGCTCAGTCATTTTATTAGCTGAAATTCCACTGCTATCTGCAATTACTACCGACAAGGAATTTGTTGCTATTTTACTAATTTTACTTACTATTTCTTGTTTTTTTTCTAAATTGATTGCCATTATAATTAATCCTTTTTATGGCAAAATATACTTCTAAGTATTTCACAGTTAAAACTATGATGTTGTTAATTGATAACCTATTCTAATAATTTTTTTTCCTGTAAACTACCGTTTAATTAAACCCAAATTTAAGTGAATTCATATCTATTATGATACCTACTCCCATAGTAGTCGAAAGAGTAATTTTGTGAAAAAATCCTCCTTTTGTGTGAGAGGTTTTACTTTTTCTCAAAGTATCTAATAGATATTCTAAATTATCTTTTAAATCAAGATAAGAAAAATTTATTTTTCCAATAGCTGCATGAATAATACCATTTTTATCGTTGCGATAACGAATTTGTCCCGAGTACGCCGTGTTTATCGCCTCCTTAATATTATTCGTCACTGTTCCCGTTTGAGGATTGGGCATAAGTCCTCGCGGTCCTAATATTGGGCCTAATTGACTAACTATTGGCATGGCATCCGGCGTTGCTAATACAATATTAAAATTTCTCTCACCATTCTTTATTTTTTCCGCTAGATCTTGCATTCCTACTAATTCTACTCCTGCTTGTTTCGCTAATTCTACATTTTTCCCTTGAGTAAATACAGCCAGCCGAGGATATCTACCCGTCCCATGTGGTAATACTACGCTTCCTCGAACTATTTGATCGGCCTGGCGAGGATCAATTCCCAGATTAATTGCTATATCTATGCTTTCAATAAATTTTGCACTGGGTAACTGTTCTTTTAAAAGATTAACAGCTTCTCTAAAAGAATATTGCTGCGAGGAGTCAAATTTTTCTCTTGATATACGTTGACGTTTAGATAATCTATTCATGTAATTTAATTTTCATCCTCTACTATGGTTAATCCCATCGAACGAGCTGTTCCTTGAATACACCGAGTCATAGCTGCAATATTTGACCCGGTAAGATCCGAAAATTTGGTTGCTGCTATTTCACGTAATTGTTTATATGTTATAGAACCTACTGTTTCCTTATTAGGTTTACTCGATCCCGCATTAATACCAGCCGCTTTTTTTAGTAATGCAACAGCAGGAGGACTTTTAATTATAAATGTAAAAGATTTATCTGAATAAACGGTTATTATTACTGGCAGTGGTAAGCCCTTTTCAAAAGATTCTGTTTTAGCATTAAAAGTTTTACAGAATTCCATAATATTTACTCCTCTTTGGCCCAAAGCAGGACCTACTGGAGGACTAGGATTAGCCATCCCAGCAGCAACTTGTAATTTTACATAAGCTTGTACTTTTTTTTTAGCCATTATTAATTATCTCTTCAGATAGATTGTCAAAAATAGTTAGAATTACACCTTTACGCCAAATTAGTTTTTTTCAACTTGACGAAAGTTTAATTCTACCGGGGTACTACGACCAAATATAGATACTGAAACTTTTACACGATTCTTTTCATAATCTACTTCTTCCACTACTCCATGAAAATCTGCAAATGGGCCGTCATTAACCCGCACTATTTCACCAGGACAAAATAATAATTTGGGTTTAGGTTGATGGAGAGATTTTTGCATAAGTAATTTAATCTTATGTATTTCTTGATCGTTAATTGGGATGGGAATTTCGGGAGTTCCACCAATAAAACCCATCACACCAGGAATACTACGTACTAAATTCCAACTGACCTCGTTCATCTCCATCTGAACTAAAACATAACCAGGAAAAAATCTACGTTCACTTTTACGACGATGTCCTGATCTCATTTCTAACACTTCTTCGGTCGGAACCATTACTTTGCCAAAAAAACGCGACAAATTATGTAATTTTATATGTTTCCGTAATGTTTCTGCCACTCTATTTTCAATACCAGAACTAGCATGTATTATATACCAACTTCTCTGTTGTGATACTTGATTCATTTCATAACCTCAAGTTAGTGAGAAATGATATTATCAAAAATAAGATTTTATCTAATCCCCATAATATCAGAGACATTATTGCTGTTGCTGTAACTACAATTAAGGTAGTATGGAGTGTTTCCTGTTTACTTGGCCATATTATTTTTCGAATTTCATGTTGAGATTCTAGAAAAAAATTTAACAGTACTTTTCCGTTTTTTGTTAAGGATACTATAAAGACTGCCGTTAAAATGGTAATAATTACTGTTAATATACGTATCACTAATCTAATATTTTGGTAATGATTACTCATTAGAGCTATCATCAATAAAATAAAAGCTAGTATCCACTTTAAAATCTCCACTCCTCTATATCTCCTTTGATACTTAAAATTACTTTGACTACCTCTATTTCGTATTTAAAGTGATACTATCCAAAATAGGATCTCTGTTTTATGACCTCTATTATGATCAATATAAATCTATACTTTACTAGACATTAATTACTAATATTCTGTTTTCTAGGAATAAAAATGAATTAACATTTTTTTATTGCTGATAGGCAGATTCGAACCGCCGACCTCACCCTTACCAAGGGTGTGCTCTCCCAACTGAGCTATATCAGCGAATTTTAAGCGGATAGCGGGAATTGAACCCGCTTCATCAGCTTGGAAGGCTGAGGTAATGCCATTATACGATATCCGCATGCACTAAATAATACCTATTACTCTATTTTCTGTTACTTCTCTTAGAGAGAGTCATTATAAATATAAAAATTTTAAATTTATTTAAATTTCTAGCTATCCCATGTCATATTGGTGGGGGAAGGATTCGAACCTTCGAAGTCTCTGACGGCAGATTTACAGTCTGCTCCCTTTAACCACTCGGGAACCCCACCTATCCAATTTTTTCTAACACTTTTTGCCGGCTGCCGGAATCGAACTGGCGACCTACTGATTACAAGTCAGTTGCTCTACCAACTGAGCTAAGCCGGCCGCAAATAGGTGCCGTCTAATATATTAGATGTCAATCTTCTGTTATTTTAACATAAAAATTCTTTCTAATATAGAATAACTTCTTATAAAGTAATGAGATTTTATTATTTTATCTAATTGTATCCTGATGTGGATTAACACGAAAATATTTTTTTCAAAACAAATTAACTTCTTGGGAGTATTAAACAATTTTTTTCTAAAATAGAATTATCACCTATAACTTCACTAGCCGTTAGTTTTCCATGGGCGCCTATGAATTGCACTTCTGGTTCAAGCCAAATATTAAATTTTTTCCCCACTGCTTGGCGCACGATATTTGCTAAACGGGCAATATCCCAACCAGTGGCATTTTTTTCATTTATTAAAATGAGCGCATGTTGATTATGTACTACAGCTCCTCCGTGTCGATAACCTTTTAGATGACATTGCTCAATAAGCCACCCGGCAGAAATTTTTACTAATCCATTACTCTGAACACTATTGGGTAGTTTTGGAAAATTACATAAGAGCTCCATAGCTTGATGAGCTTCAATGATGGGGTTCTTAAAAAAACTTCCAGCATTTCCAATAATTTTAGGATTGGGTAATTTTCGTGATCGAAGAGAACAAATAGTATCAAAAATTTTTTTTGGAGAAGTTAGAGAAGAATCGAGAAATAATAAGCTCGGATGAATTAAATGAGGCTGCCAATTTTTTTTAATTAATAAACCAACAGCAGTAATAATATAATTATTTTTATAATTATGAAGAAATATACTATTGCGATACTGAAACTTACATTTATCTGCTGAAAGACAGAAGATATTTTGATGAAATAAATCCAGAATTTCTACATATTCACAAAATGTATTAAATTCAATACCATAAGCACCGATATTTTGAATAACAGCAGACCCTACACATCCCGGTATGAAAGCTAAATTTTCTAGACCAAAAATTTTATTTTGAATAGTATACTCCACTAACGTATGCCATTTCTCACCTGAATTAACATGTAAATGCCAATATTCCATTGTTTCTCGTATTTTTATTCCTTTTAAACGATTAATAATGACAGTGCCAATGAAATCATCTAGAAATAAAACATTACTTCCAGCACCTAAGATCAAAATTGGTAAATTATCTTGTTGAGATGATTTACATGCTTTAAGTAATTGAGAAATAGTTTTTATCACCATGACTTTGACAGCATGAACATCAATACCAAAAGTATTAAATGATATTAATCTCTGCTGTGGTGAAGGATAAACAACCTTGTTCATTGGATACTCTCTCTATAAAATAAGAAAATTTTGTATTCATCTGAAAGATGGTAATGTGTTATTAGATTTTTATCTATGGTAAGTATTATAATTATGTTGTTCATATAAATTATACTGATTCGTTTAGCGAATGATTGGTGAGGAGTTTTATAAAACTTTTATCCTCATAAGAGAGAAGGATTAAATTATTATGTTTAAACGAAAGTTATATGATGTTCTCGTTATAGGAGGAGGACATGCAGGTACGGAAGCAGCTTTAGCAGCGGCGAGAATGGGATGTAAAACTCTATTAATATCGCATAATATTGAGACTCTTGGACAAATGTCATGCAATCCCTCTATTGGCGGAATTGGTAAAGGACATTTAGTCAAAGAAATTGATGCTCTAGGAGGATTAATGGCTAAAGCTATTGATCATTCTGGAATTCAATTTAGAATTCTCAATTCTCGTAAAGGACCCGCCGTACGTGCTACTCGTGCGCAAGCAGATCGCGTCCTTTATCGACAGATAATACGTAGTACTTTAGAAAATCAACCTAATTTAACGATTTTTCAGCAAGTAGTTAATAGATTAATTATTAAAAATAATCAGGTATTAGGAGTTCATACAAATATAGGAGTTGAATTTTACTCTAAATCAGTTGTAATTAGTGTAGGCACTTTTTTAAATGGAAAAATTCATATAGGTCTTAATAGTTATGCGGGGGGTCGAGATGGTGAACCCGCCTCAAGAAGATTAGCAAATTTCTTAAAAGAGATATCTTTACGCGTAAAAAGACTCAAAACTGGTACTCCTCCTCGAATTGATGCGCGTTCTATTAATTATAATGTTTTAACCCGTCAAGAAAGTGACTATCCTTTACCAATTTTTTCCTTTATAGGTGATATATCTCAACATCCGCAGCAGGTACCTTGTTATATTACTCATACTAATGAACTTACTCATGATATTATTAAAAATAATCTTCATTTAACTCCAATGAAGTCCGGATTAATTGAAGGTCCGGGACCACGATACTGTCCTTCCATTGAAGATAAAATTATTCGGTTTAAAGATCGTACTGCACATCAAATTTTTCTAGAGCCGGAAGGAATAAATAGCCAAGAAATGTATCCGAACGGTATTTCAACTAGTTTACCCTGTGATGTGCAACTGAAAATTTTACGTTCTATTAAAGGATTGGAAAATTGTCATATGGTACGACCAGGATATGCAATAGAATATGATTATTTAGATCCCAGAGATCTAAAACCAACTTTAGAAAGTAAATATATTACTGGGCTTTTTTTTGCGGGACAAATAAATGGTACTACTGGTTATGAAGAAGCAGCAACACAGGGATTATTAGCAGGAATAAATGCCGGGTGTTTATCTTTAAATAAAGAAGGCTGGATTCCCAGACGAAATCAGGCATATATTGGCGTCTTAATAGATGACCTATGTACTAGAGGTACTAACGAACCATACAGGATGTTTACTTCTAGAGCAGAATATCGTTTATTTCTACGGGAAGATAATGCAGACATAAGATTAACAGAAATTGGACGTAATTTAGGAATAGTAGATGATAAACGTTGGATGATTTTTCAGAATAAAAAAGAACAGAGTGAAAAAGAACTCCAACGGTTACGTAACCTATGGTTACCAAAAAGTTCTTTACATCCAATTAGTAATTTACTGAAAAATACTATTACGCGGGAGAAAATTAATGCAGAAGAACTCTTACGACGTCCCGAAATTACATATGAGTCTTTGCTTAAACTACCATTTTTTTCAACGGAAGGAATTTCTGATCCTTTAGTTTATAAATCGTTAGAGATTAAAATAAAATATCAAGGATATCTACTTCGTCAGGAAAAGGAATTTCTTAAGCAAGAACGTCTTAATAATATTAAGTTACCTGTGAATTTCGACTATAAGAAAATTAATTCTATTTCTAATGAAGTTAGTGATCTGCTTAATGAAGTACAACCAATCTCTGTAGGGCAAGCCTCTCGTATCCCAGGAGTGACACCTGCTGCTATATCTATTTTATGTATTTGGCTCAAAAAAAATGCTGATTTATCTGAGATAAGTTAATGATATTATCATCAAGTTGTGAAAAGTTAATTTTTTTAGAAATTTTTCTCTATAATAAGTAGAAGAATGAATAAAATTACAATTCGTTGACTTCAGTAAGAAATATTAGTAATATGGGCGCAAAAAAGAAGAATCTTCATGATTGTTGATTACTTAAATTCAATATCCAATCTCACTAAGGTAAAAAAATGTCGGTGACAGGAGAGTTATTTAACTCACAGCACTATATAGGACATCATTTGCAACACCTTCAGATGAATTTACGTACTTTCAGTCTAATTGATCCGAGCCAAAGAATTAGTCCTAGCTTCTGGACTATAAACGTGGATTCTCTATTTTTTTCCCTTACCTTAGGCATATTATTTTTAACTTTTTTTTATCTAGTTGCTCGCCAGGTAACTAGTAGGATTCCGGGTACTAGCCAAACTATTGTAGAAATAGTGGTATTATTTATTGACCGAAGTGTACGAGAGATGTATCACAAAGAAAATAAGCTGATTGCACCTTTGGCTTTAACTATTTTTGTATGGATCTTCTTAATGAATGCAATGGATTTATTACCTATAGATTTTTTACCTTATATAGGAGAACATATATTTCATTTATCGTCACTAAGAGTTGTTCCTTCGGCTGATATAAATATTACTCTATCTATGTCGATAGGAGTATTTATATTGATCATGTACTATAGTATTAAGCTAAAAGGTTTAAAAGGATTTAGTAGACAATTAACTTTACATCCTTTTAATAATATTATTTTTATGCCTATAAACTTGATGTTGGAGAGTATCAATCTGATATCTAAACCAATTTCATTAGCGTTACGTTTATTTGGTAATATATATGCGGGAGAGATTATTTTTATATTGATAACTGCTTTATTACCATGGTGGTTACAGTGGGTATTAAATGTTCCCTGGGCCATTCTTCATATATTAATAATAATACTACAAGCTTTTATTTTTATGGTTCTGACAATTGTATATTTGTCGCTAGCTGCGGATAATCAGCCCCATAATTAATTATTTTATATAAATTTAATGGAGATTTGAATGGAAAACCTCAATATCTTATATCTTGCGGCTGCTGTGATAATTGGATTAGCAGCTATTGGAGCAGCTATTGCAATCGGACTTCTAGGGAGTAAATTTCTTGAGGGAGCGGCGAGACAGCCCGATCTCATTCCTTTATTACGAACACAATTTTTTATAGTTATGGGATTATTAGATGCTATTCCAATGATAGCTGTAGGAATAGGTTTATATATGATATTTGCTGTAAGATCCAATTAACATTAAAATTTGATGGTAGATGGCTTTATGAGCATATTAAATATTCCGACCTATGGTAAAGGAAAATTTAGTTAAGAAAATTACTTTCTGCTGTTAGAGGATATAAGATGAATATTAATGCCACTCTCCTAGGACAATCAGTAGCTTTTATAATTTTTGTTATATTTTGTATGAGATACATCTGGCCACCTATTTTGAATGCAATAGAAAAAAGACAGAAAGAAATAGCAGATGGATTATCTGCTGCAGAACAAGCTAAAATGACTTTAAAGGATGCTCAGGCACAAGCTCAACAACAGTTAAATGAGGCTCATAAAAAAGCATTAAATATTTTAGATCAAGCTAAACAACAAAGTTGTAAAATTTTAGAACAAATAAGCGAAGAAGCAGAAAATGAACGGAAAATAATTATATCTCGTGCTCAAATAGAAATAGAATCATCGCAGCAGAAGGTACGAGAAAAATTAAGAAAAGAAGTTGTAGTTATGACTATAGCAGTAACCGAGAAGTTAATGGAAAGTTCAGTCAATGAAAAAATTAATAACAACATTATTAATAAAATAATCTCCAAATTATAATTTTATGACACAAATCACCGAGTTACAAACCATAGCACGTCCCTATGCAAGTGCAGCTTTTGAATTTGCTACTCTTCAGGATAAAATTAATAAATGGCAACAGATGTTATCATTAAGTGCAGAGATATCTCGTAATCCTAATATTACTCAGCTTCTTTATGGAGTCCTAGCACCCAAAATCTTATATAAGATATTTATAAGTCTTTGTGGAAATAATATTGAAAAAGAATTTAAAAATTTTATAAGGATTATGGCAGAGAACAACAGAATACAATTACTACCAGTAGTACTAAAAATATTTAAACAGTTACGTTTGGAATATCAACAAATTACATACCTGGAAGTTATTACAGCTAGTCCAATTAAGTCGGAGCAATTAAAAGTTATAAAGAAAATACTTGAAGAAAAACTCGTTCGAAAAGTTAAAATTAATTTAAGAATCAATAAATTTATATTAGCAGGTATTATAATACGCATGGGTAATACAGTTATAGATGGTAGTTTACGCAGTCGTCTTAGTCGATTAGAAGAATTTTTACATTCATAAGAAAGCGAGCAATATGAAAATCAATTCTACAGAAATCAGTGAACTTATTAAAAAACGTATAGCTAATTTTAATATTGTAAGTGATATTTATAATGAAGGAACAATTTTAACAGTCAGTGATGGAATTATAAAAATATACGGTTTAAGTAATGTTATGCAAGGTGAAATGATTGCGATACCAGGACGACATAATAATAAACGTTATGCAATTACTTTAAATTTGGAACGTGATTGTGTGGGAGCAGTGGTCCTAGGACCATATACGGATCTGGTAGAAGGAATGAAAGTACATAGTACTGGACGATTATTAGAAGTACCCATTGGAAGAGATCTATTAGGGCGAGTAATCAACCCCTTAGGAGAACCAGTAGATGGTAAAGGCTCTCTCCAATCTGAAATGTTTGCTGCTATAGAAACAGAAGCTCCCGGAGTAATTGAACGACAAGCGATCACAGAACCTATTCAAACAGGTTATAAGATTATTGATACTATGATTCCTATCGGAAGAGGACAACGAGAATTAATTATTGGTGATCGTCAAACTGGTAAAACATCTCTTGCAATTGATACGATTATTAATCAACGACATTCAGGAATTAAATGTGTATATGTTGCAGTAGGTCAAAAGGCTTCTACGGTAGTAAACGTAGTACAAAAATTAGAAGAGAATAACGCGTTAGATTATACGATAGTAGTAGCATCATTTGCTTCTGATTCAGCGGTCTTACAATATCTTGCCCCTTATGCAGGATGTACCATGGGGGAATTTTTTCGAAATAGAGGTGAAGATGCATTAATCATTTATGATGATTTGTCTAAGCAAGCTATAGCATATCGCCAGATTTCATTATTATTACGACGTCCACCGGGAAGAGAAGCTTTTCCAGGTGATATTTTTTACTTACATGCTCGCTTATTAGAAAGATCCGCACGTGTAAATGCTGATTATGTTCAAGCTTTTACTAAGGGAAAAGTAAAAAGTAAAACTGGTTCTCTGACGGCTTTACCTATTATTGAAACTCAAGCTGGTGATGTATCTTCTTTTGTTCCCACAAATGTTATTTCAATTACTGATGGACAAATATTTTTGGAATCTAATTTATTTCATATAGGTATCCGACCAGCCGTAAATCCAGGCATATCTGTATCTCGCGTGGGTAGTGCCGCACAGACTGAAATTCTAAAGTATTTAGGACGAGGAATCAGAACTTCATTAGCTCAATACCATGAACTAGCCGCATTTTCACAATTTAGTTCTGATCTGGATGAAGAAACTCGGAAGAGAATTAACTATGGTAAGAAGTTAACAGAATTATTAAAACAACCACAGTATCATCCCATGAGTATAGCTAAACAAGCGATAGTATTATTTGCGGTAGAAAATGGTTATATGGATAACATAGAAACTTCTCAAATCAAAAAATTTGAAGATGCATTATTAAATTATGTAGATCAAAATAATCAAAATTTTATCCAGGAAATAAATGAGACTGGAAGTTATAATGATTTTATTATCCAAAAACTTCAATTTATCATTGAAGAATTTAAATCTTTGCATTTTTGGTAATAAAAATTTTAATGGGAAGATTAGATGCCTAGTTTAATAAATATCCGTACTAAAATTGCGGCAATAAAAAATATGCAGAAAATTACTAAAGCTATGGAAATGATTGCTGCTTCTAAGAAACGTAAAATGAAAGAACGCATGAATAAAAGTTTTCCATATGTAGACAGTATTCAGAAAGTAATTAATCATCTGCATCTAAGCAGTTTAGAGTATAAACATTTGTACTTAGAAGAACGAGAACCTAAAAAAGCAATTGGATACTTATTGATTTCTACTGATCGGGGACTTTGTGGAGGAATGAATAATAACTTATTTAGAAAACTACTAAAAGAGATTAAAAAATGGCGCGCTCAGAAAATAAGTTGTGATTTAGTAATCATTGGTACAAAAGGAGTAACATTTTTCAGATCGGTACCCGAAGCTCGAATTATAGCACAGATACCTAAGTTAGGGAATTCGCCATCATTGACAGATATTATTGCACCTATAAAGATACTGTTACAGGCGTACGAAGAAAAAAGATTAGACCGAGTTTATCTGGTATATAATCAGTTTATAAATGTTATATCTCAAGTTCCTCATATCATGACGCTTCTACCTGTCCCCATTAGAGAACAAAACGTAAAAAAAAGAGGGGATTATATATATGAACCTGAATCAAAATTATTAATAAATATATTATTACAACGTTATATTGAATCACAAATATATCAAAAAGTGTTAGAAAACTTGATGAGTGAACAAGTAGCTCGAATGATAGCTATGAGAACAGCTACTGATAATATAGGACGTATGATTAAAGAAATACAATTAGTATATAATAATATACGTCAGAATACTATTACTCAGGAATTGACTGAAATTATTGCAGGAGCAGCAGCTGTATAGGATAAGAGAGGACATGTTATAATGGTGAGAGGAAAAATTATCCAGATTATCGGGGCAGTAGTAGACGTAGAATTTTCTCAAAATGATGTTCCTAAAATATATAGTGCACTAGAGGTGAAAAATAAAAGTAATATTCTGATACTGGAGGTTCAGCAACAATTAGGTGGAGGAATAGTCCGTACTATTGTGATGGGTTCTTCAGAAGGATTAAAACGGGGATTAGAAGTAATAGATCTTAAACATTCTATAAAAGTTCCGGTAGGAAAATGTACTCTGGGTCGTATTATGAATGTATTAGGAGAACCAATAGATAGAAAAGGAGAAATAGGTCCTGAGGGAGAAAAATGGAGCATTCATCGCTCACCACCTGCATACTCAGAACTATCCACTTCACAGGAAGTACTTGAAACTGGAATTAAAGTCATTGATCTTATTTGCCCTTTTGCGAAAGGTGGTAAAATAGGTTTATTTGGAGGTGCAGGGGTAGGTAAAACTGTTAATATGATGGAATTAATTCGTAATATTGCAATAGAACATGACGGTTACTCGGTATTTACTGGAGTAGGAGAAAGAACACGTGAAGGTAATGATTTCTATCATGAAATGTCATTATCTAAAGTTCTAGATAAAGTATCTTTAGTTTATGGTCAAATGAATGAACCCCCAGGCAATCGCTTACGAGTAGCCTTAACCGGATTAACTATAGCCGAAAAATTTAGAGATGAAGGGAGAAATGTACTTCTTTTTATAGATAATATCTATCGGTATACTTTAGCAGGAACAGAAGTTTCTGCTTTGTTAGGACGGATGCCTTCGGCAGTAGGTTATCAACCTACATTATCAGAAGAAATGGGAATGTTACAAGAACGTATTACTTCTACTAAGTTAGGTTCTATTACTTCTGTTCAGGCGATATATGTACCCGCCGACGACTTAACGGATCCTTCTCCAGCCACCACATTTCTTCATTTGGATGCAACCGTAGTACTAAGTAGGCAAATTTCCTCTATGGGTATTTATCCAGCTATAGATCCTCTTGATTCTACCAGTAGACAATTAGATCCATTAATAATAGGGCAGGAACACTATGATACAACTCGACAGGTACAATTTGTACTTCAACGTTACCAAGAGTTAAAAGAAATTATAGCAATTCTAGGAATGGATGAATTGTCAAAAGAAGATAAATTACTAGTAAGCCGTGCTCGTAAGATCCAGCGTTTTCTGTCACAACCCTTTTTTGTAGCCGAAGTCTTTACGGGATCGTCCGGAAAATATGTATCTTTAAAAGATACCATTAGAGGTTTTAAGGGAATTCTTGCCGGGAATTATGATGATTTTCCTGAACAATCATTTTATATGATAGGAAACATAGAAGAAGCAGAACAAAATATTCTTAATTAAGAAATTTATGATAACTAAATGTGAATTAGTAGTAGTTAGTCCCGAACAAAAAATATTTTGTGGATCAATACAAAAACTAGTGGTAACTGGAAGTGAAGGATTATTGGGAATTTATCCTGGTCACATGCCTCTCCTGACTAGTCTTAAACCCGGAATGATCCAAATTTATTGTAATAACGATGCTCGCACGCAGGAAATTGTTTATATTTCTGGTGGTATTCTCGAAGTATATCCTAAGATAATTACTGTCTTAGCTGATACAGCCATCCCAGGTAATGAACTCGATGAATCCAGAGCTTTAGCGGCCAAGGCAGAAGCTGAACAAGATCTAGAGACTAATCCTACTCATCAACGTAATTTAAATAATCTAATTGCAGTTAGATTAGCTAAAGAAATTGCTAAGCTACGAGTTATAGAGTTTCTGCGTCGTAAAAAATAATATTACCAAATATCTTTCTTACTAAGAAGAAGTAAGAAAGATATTTTTAAAACAAACAACAATTTTAATTTTGGTTCGAATAGCAAAAATTTAATATATCGTTAATGGTCACAACTGGCATTTTATGTTTCTTTGAAAAAGAAATTATATCCGCAGTTTGTGCCATGGTTCCATCATCATTAGTAAGTTCGCATAAAACACCCGCAGGTTTAAATCCAGCTAAAGTTACTAGTTCTATAGTAGCTTCTGTATGTCCTTGACGTTCCATAATACCTCCATCAACGGCACGCAATGGAAAAATATGTCCGGGACGACGTAAATCTACAGGAGTAGTATTTTCAGCTATTGCTGTGCGGATAGTAGTAATTCTATCTTTAGCTGAAACACCAGTAGTTACTCCTTGCGCAGCTTCTATAGAGACAGTAAAACTATTTCCATAAATACTAGTATTTTTCTCTACCATCATTGGTAAACATAATTCTTGCCGTCGTTTCTCCGTAATGCATAAACAGACTATTCCGCTACCATGACGAATAGCTAATGCCATTTGTTGAATGGTCATGGTAGCGGCTACAAAAATCATGTCCGCTTCATTTTCGCGACCTTCATCATCTAACACAATTACGCCATGTCCAGAACGTAACGCAGTTATAACACTTTCTACTCGTTCTTTCGATGATTCTAATAGTCCTTGATTATTGATTGGTGTATAATTCATAGTTATCCTTTTACATTCATAGAAATATTATATTTTTTAATTTTTTCATCTGTTTAGCTTTCAGAGTCACTAATTTTTCATCCTAGAGTCAATTTAAGTACTTTAAATAATCACCAGGATCTTTTTCTCCTAGTTCTGGGATCTCTTACCACTTCGAAATAACTAACATACTATAATATTACTTTTGATGTATAATATCTATTATATATAATATACGTAAAAAAGGACGTGTATTAATGAAAATTTTCCTGGTAGGAGGAGCGATACGCGATAGATTACTAAATCTTCCTCTCAAAGATAAAGATTGGGTAATTATTGGATCTACACCAGAAGAATTAATAAAACAAGGATTTAAACCAGTAGGAAAAGATTTTCCGGTTTTTTTACATCCAATTAGCGGGGAAGAATATGCGCTTGCTCGGACAGAAAAAAAATCTGGAAGGGGATATAGAGGATTTACCTGTTATACATCGCCAGATATTACATTAGAACAAGATCTTTACAGAAGAGATCTAACTATTAATGCTATTGCATGCGATGCACAGGGAAAATATTATGATCCATTTAATGGAAGTAATGATATTTTTAATCGACGACTTCGACATATTTCAAATGCTTTTAGTGAAGATCCATTACGAGTCTTACGAGTAGCACGTTTTGCAGCTTGTTATGACTATCTTAATTTTAAAATAGCTCCGGAAACACTAACTCTCATGCGTTATATGTCTGACAGTGGAGATTTAAATTACTTATCAGCTGAAAGAGTTTGGAAAGAGACCGAAATTTCTTTGCGTTCTCGTAATCCTATTTTATATTTTCAGATACTTCGAGAATGTCATGCTTTATCGTTTATTTTTCCTGAAATTGATACTTTGTACGAAATAAATATCAATTCTAATCGAGAAATAAATTGGTTAGATAATAGTAGTAATAGTAGTTGTCATCCTCTATTGTCATTGTCCCTGGCAGTACGGATTAGTCACCAATTGGAAGTACGTTTTGCTTCTTTATGTCATGATGTAGGACAACTTGTTGGAAAGAAAAATTCTCTTCTTTGTCATCAAAAAAGTACTGCCTTACAGTTTCCACACATATCGAACCGAGAAAAAATGAAATTAGTAGACAAATTCTGTCATCGTTTACGAGTCCCAAAATGTTTACGAAATTTTTCTTTACTAGCTAATAAATGGAATTTTATAGTACATAAAATAGAGGAAGTAGAATCTAATTCTATAATTACATTATTTAATCAAATTGATGCATGGCGCAAACCTCATCGTCTTAGTCAGATTGCGGCGGTAAGTCAAGCGGTAAATTACCAGCGGCAATGGACACCTATTTTAGAAGACTATCCCCAGGTCAATTATCTACGAAAGATCTTTCTTTTAGCAAGTCAGGTATCTGTAAAACAAGTAATTAAAGATGGATATCAAGGATATGAGATTCATAAAGAATTAGATCGACGACGCGGTGAAGCTATAAAATTTTGGAAAAAAGATATATAATCCGTGATCTTTATAAAACATCAAATCTTATTAAAATAATTTATTTATTGACCAGCGGGGATAAACATTAATTGTTAACTCTTGATATTGTTCACCATTTTTTAATCTTAGAAATCCTGCATAAGCTATCATAGCACCATTATCGGTACATAATTCAGGACGAGCATAAAGTATATTTCTAGAATCAATTAACTTATTAAAACTGGATCTCAAATGCCTATTGGCACTCACACCCCCTACAATTACTAATTGATTAATTTTAGTGAACTCTAGTGCTCTTTTACTTTTCATTAATAATGAATCTATAACCGCATCTTCAAAAGCACGAGCTATATCTGCTTGTGTTTGCATATCATTGTTTTCTTTTTTAACTAAATTAGCAGTATAAGTTTTCAATCCTGAAAAACTAAAATCTAGACCCGGACGATTAATTAAAGGACGAGGAAGAGTAAAACGATCCTTTCTCCCGTGATGGGCTAAATTAGATAATTTAGATCCTCCCGGATATTCTAATCCTAATAAATGAGCAATTTTATCAAACGCTTCTCCTACTGCATCATCAATTGTTTGTCCTAATAATTGATAGCTGCCTAATTTAATAACATTAACTAATAATGTATGACTTCCGGAAATTACTAATGATACAAAAGGAAAAATAGGAGGATTTTTGTCAATAAAGGGCGTAAATATATGTCCTTCCAGATGATTTATCGGTAAGGCAGGAATGTCTAAAGCAAATGCTAATGAACGTCCAAAACTTGACCCTACTAATAAGGATCCTGATAAACCAGGTCCTACAGTGTAAGCAATACCATTAATATCTCGTATATTTAATGTGGTTTCTTTTAATAAAGACTGAATTAATGGAACAATTTTTTTAATATGATTCCTAGCAGCTAATTCAGGAACTACACCGCCATAATTTGCATGTAGTAACATTTGGCTATAAACTTTATTAATTAATAAACCTTTTTTTTCATCATAAATGGCTACTCCGGTTTCATCACAGGATGTTTCAATGCCTAGGACACGCACAATAATATGTTACTCCACGAATCTTAACTTTACACTTTACATTTCAGGATTTTGTCAGTAAAATAATGATCATAGTTCTATGATTTAGGTAGTTAATATGCCCATTATAATAGTTCGCGATAATGAACCCTTCGATGTATCGCTTAGACGTTTTAAACGTTCATGCGAGAAAGCAGGTATTTTGGCAGAAGTACGACGTAGAGAGTTTTATGAAAAACCTACTACTCAACGAAAACGTGAAAAAGCATCTGCCATTAAACGACTAGCTAAGAAATTAGCTCGTCAACAATCACGACGTATCCATAAATAAAATTATAATTATTTATATAAATTTAATCAATAAAAATTTAAATAATAATAATATTTTTGATGAGAGAAGATTAATTCTGAATGAAGAGTCAGTCAATGGGAAGACATATTCCATATACATTCATTAAAAATTTAATAACTCATATAGATATAGTAGACCTAATTCAATCTAATTTACCTTTAAAAAAAATAGGAAAAAATTATCGTTCGTGTTGTCCTTTTCACAAAGATCAACATCCTTCTTTTACAGTTAGTAGAGAAAAACAATTATTTTATTGTTTTGGATGTGGAAAGCATGGAAATGTCATTGATTTTATAATGAATTGGAAAAATTTAAATTTTGTGGAAAGCATTGAAGAATTAGCCGCTCTTTATGGTTTTAAAATCCCATACGAATCTAGTAATGTTTTATCTCTTCTTACAATTCAGCGAAGAGAACATTTATTTAATATAATGAAAATAGTATGTAATTTATATCAAAAATATTTATGGGATAAAACTGTCAATGCCTTACAGGCTAGAGAATATTTATCTCAGAGAGGAATAAATTATAAAATAATTAAAGAATTTGCTTTAGGTTTTGCTCCTGGGAGTAGAAGTACAGTAAAAGAATATTTTGACCATTATTATCCTCAGGAGCTGAAGTTATTAAAAGAAATAGGAATATTAGGATTTTATCACGAAGAAACAAATGATTTTTTTAGAAATCGTATCATGTTTCCAATTCGGGATAAAAGAGGTAGAGTTATAGGTTTTGGAGGGCGAATCCTGAAATCCTCTAATCCTAAGTATTTAAATTCACCTACAACAAATATTTTTAATAAAGGACATCAATTATATGGTCTCTATGAACTACATAAAAAATGTAATAGACCTTTTAAAGTATTAGTGGTAGAAGGTTATATGGATGTTATTTCTTTAGTCCAGAATGGAATTTATTATACGGTTTCTTCCTTAGGAACGAATACATCCATAGATCATATTCAACTTTTATTTCGTAATACTGATAATGTGATTTATTGTTATGATGGAGATGATGCTGGTCGTAAAGCAGCTTGGAAAGTGCTTAATAAATCCTTAACATATATGTTAGACGGAAGACAAATAAGTTTTATGTTTTTACCGGAAGGAGAAGATCCTGATAGTTTAATCCGTAAAGAAGGAAAAATTCTTTTTGAAAAAAGAATATTATGTGCTCTATCTCTATCCGAATTTATGTTTAAAACTTTCTTAAAACAGGGAAATGTTTCTAGCCCTGAAGGAAAAGCTAAATTTATTACTCTAATAAGACCCTTAATTAATAAGATTCCTAGTAAAATACTACGTCTTTCTATACGATATACATTATTTCAAAAATTAGGTCTCTTAGATTATAGAATGTTGAAATTATTATCTCTTCAGAGAGTACCAGTTATGAACTCTCCTCATGGATTCTATGTAAAAAAAAAAGAAGTAAGATGCGAGTGTTACTCAGTTTATTAGTGCAAAATCCTCATTTTTCATTATTAGTACCGGAGTTAACGTGTTTAAAGGATTTAAAACTGAAGGGCTGGAATATTTTTTTAGAACTAGTAGTAAAATGTAAAGCTTATCCAAAAATAAAGACGGGATATTTACTAGAACAATATAGAGATACAAATTTAATAAAAACTCTTGAAATATTAGCACATTGGAACCACATGATTGATGATGCCCATTTAGAAAAAACGTTTCAGGATTTACTTACTAGTATATATGAATTAGTTTTAGAACAACGTCAAGAAACACTTATTGCTTTAGAACGAACTAAAGGTTTGAGTATTGAAGATAAACATGAGTTATGGTATTTAAACCAAGCATTAGCAAAAAAATAAATATAAACAATTTCATGATTTTATTTTTTGAGATAAGGAGAATAATATATTATTATCGTTAGAAAAAAGTACAAAAAATAGTTTTTTATTTTATAAAAAATAAGTAATCATTTTATCAGTGATGTCTTTTTTTTATAGTCACATTTCAAGTCACTTTATGATGGGTATCGTCTTATGGATCAAAATTCGCAGTCGCAAATAAAGATGCTTGTGAATCTCGGTAGAGAACAAGGATATTTAACATATGCTGAAGTCAATGACTATCTTCTGCAAGAGATTGTAAATGTAGATCAGGTTATAGATGCAGTTAAAATAATCAATGATATGGGTATTCCGGTTATGGAAGAAACACCTGATACAGATGATCCAATACTTAATTTGGGTACATCAAGGCAAGAAGATGCAGAGGAGGATAACCACCCTAACGACTTAATAATGGCGTCAGGGATGGAAGGTCGTACTACCGATCCAGTGCGCATGTATATGCGAGAAATGGGTAGTGTAGAATTATTAACACGGGAAGGAGAAGTAGATATCGCTAAACGAATGGAAGATGGTCTAAATCAAATCCACTCTTCCGTAGCTGATTACCCTGGAGCTAGTTCATACATTCTTGACCAATACCAGAATCTTAACAGTAGTGGTATTCGTCTTAATGATTTCATTATAGGTGTTGGAAATCGGGTAGCTGGTGAAATAGTTAAATACCATGCAAATATTAAAATTACTGCGGATAACTTATCCTTTGAATATCAAGAGGAAGAAGAAGATTCCGATAATGAAAATCATATTGACCCCGTATTGGCATGTAAAAAATTTACTACCTTAAGGAATCAGTATGAAAAAACTTGCGCTATTATTAATAGTAAGGGGCGAGATCATCGTGATACTCTTCAAGAAATAAAATATCTTTCGCAAATGTTTAGGCAATTTCGGTTAATGCCTAAAGTCTTTAAGAAAGTAGTAGAAAATATGCGCTCCATGATGGAACGAGTACGTTTCCAAGAACGTAAAATTATGAAACTTTGTGTATATCAATGTCACATTCCTAAGAAAATTTTTCTTTCCTTATTTACTGGTAATGAAAGTAATGAAAATTGGTTAAAAAATGCCTTATTAAGAAAGGATCCATGGGTAAAAAATTTACATAAAGTAGCTGGTGAAATAGTAAAAAGTCTACAAATTTTAGTAACAATTGAAGAAGAAACAGGTTTAAGTATTGAAAAGATAAAAGAAATCAATCGAAGGATGACTATTGGGGAAGCAAAAGCCCGAAGAGCAAAGAAAGAAATGATAGAAGCTAATTTGCGTCTAGTAATTTCAATAGCTAAGAAATATATCAATAGAGGACTTCAATTTTTGGATCTTATTCAGGAAGGAAATATTGGTTTAATGAAAGCGGTAGATAAATTTGAGTATCGACGGGGATATAAATTTTCCACTTATGCTACATGGTGGATTCGACAAGCTATAACAAGAGCTATAGCAGATCAAGCTCGTACTATACGGATACCAGTACATATGATTGAGACTATCAATAAATTAAATAGAATTTCGCGGAAGATTTTACAGGAAAGAGGTCGATCCCCTACATCTGAAGAATTATCCAATAGAATGTTAATTTCCGAAGATAAAATTCGAAAGGTTTTAAAAATTGCAAAAGAACCTATTTCAATGGAAACACCGATTGGTGATGAGGAGGATTCTCATTTAGGAGATTTTATTGAAGATACTAATATTAAAATGCCTTTGGAGAGTGCTACGTTCGACAGCTTACGAGATGCTACTCATTTCATTTTAGGTGATTTAACATTCCGAGAAGCTAAAGTATTACGGATGCGTTTTGGAATTGATATGAATACAGACCATACTTTAGAAGAAGTAGGTAAAGAGTTTGATGTTACCCGAGAACGTATTCGCCAAATAGAGGCCAAAGCATTACGTAAATTGCGGCATCCCAGTAGGGCAGATCTTCTACGAAGTTTTCTGGATGATTAATTATTCTAAAAATAGAGATAATATTTATAATCCTCAGGCCCTTTAGCTCAGAGGTAAGAGCAGGCGACTCATAATCGCTTGGTCGCAGGTTCAAATCCTGCAAGGGCCATCATAGATAAATATGATATGTTTATTTTAGTTTTATTTTTTCTCAGAGAGAAGTTAATTTTAGCTATCGTATACTGTTGGATACGACATTAAATTAAAATAGGGAAGAAATTTCGTCTGGTACCGAAGGCCGGATTTGAACCGGCACGCTTTTTATAAGCGGTTGATTTTGAGTCAACTGCGTCTACCTATTTCGCCACTTCGGCCTATATTAAGAAAATTCAATACTAGAAAATTTTGTCAGGGATTTAAGTTAATGTTATTAGATCTAGTTTCTAATATTATTAGGGAAAGATAATATTTTTTAATTTATTGCCTAATTATGAGGAGAAATTAATACATGGAATTTATAGTCCAAAATAACCATTTCGAAACAGATCATCCTGATTGTATTATTAGCCCAGTATTCGAAAATTGTCAATTATCTTCTAGCGCCGAAGAGCTGGATAGAATTAGTAAAGGATATATTAGATCTTTACTTAAGATGAGAGATATCCAAGGAAAAATTGGACAATATTTGTTATTATACCATGTTCCTCAAGTGAGAGCGGAGCGATTATTGCTTATTGGATGTGGAAACGAATATGATCTGAATGACTGTCACTATCAACAAATAATCCAAAATTATATTGGAATTATTAAGGAAAGTAATTGTAATAAAGTTTTATGTTATCTTTGCGAAATTAATCTAAAAGATAGAAGTGTATATTGGAAAATACGACGTTTGATTGAAGAAACAGAAAAAAGTTTATATAATTTTGATCATTTCAAATCTAATATCAACAAAAAAATTGTTTCTCTTAACAAGATAATATTGAACGTTCCCCAAGAACATAATGAGATGACGAAACTAGCAATAAAACACGCGAAATCTATAGCTAGTGCAGTAAAAATAACTAAAGATCTTAGTAATCTTCCTCCTAATGTATGCAATACATCATATCTAGCTAAAAAAATTAAATCTTTAGCTAACAGCTATAATAACATTTATGTCAAATTTATTAATGAATTAGAAATGAAAAAATTAGGCATGAATGCTTATTTAGCAGTAGGTCAAGGTTCAAAAAATGAATCTATAATGTCAATAATAGAATATAAAGGGTGTGTAAATAACTCATCTCCTATTGTCTTAGTAGGCAAGGGAGTAACTTTTGATTCCGGGGGATTATCGCTCAAACCAGCTACTGCAATGGAAGATATGAAATATGATATGTGTGGAGCAGCTGCAGTCTACGGAGTTCTTCAGGCAGCAGCATCTTTACATATTCCTCTGAATATAATTGGTATTATTGCGGGATGCGAAAATATGCCGGGAGGACAAGCTTTTCGTCCTGGAGACGTAATAACTACTATGTCCGGAATAACAGTAGAAATTTTAAATACTGATGCAGAAGGTAGATTAATATTATGTGATGTCTTAACATATGTAGAAAAATTTAAACCAAAAGTAGTTATTGACATTGCTACTTTAACCGGAGCTTGTGTTGTGGCACTTGGAACTCATATAACAGGTTTAATATCCAATAATAATGTATTAGCAAAAGATTTATTATATGCCTCAGAACAATCCGGCGATCTAGTATGGCAACTTCCTCTAAGAGAGGAATATAAAAATCAATTAATTTCTAATTGTGCAGATCTAGCAAATGTAGGTGGATCTAGTGCTGGAGCTATTACAGCTGCTTATTTTTTATCTAAATTTACTCAGAATTATCCGTGGGCTCATCTTGATATTGCAGGAACCGCCTGGCAAAATGATAATAGCGTTGCCTCCTATCCTATAAGAGGGAGTACCGCTACAGGAAGACCCGTCGAGCTGCTTGTACAGTACTTATTAAATTACGTTCAAAAAATATCAGGACATTATATTAATAAAAATACTGAATAACTTCAATATAAAGAAATTATAAAAATTCCTTATATATTTATTAATTAAATATCAACGGTTTATTTTCAATAGTATTTAAAAAAAACGTTTTTTATTAGTTATTCTCTATAAATAAGAGATAATTCGGATCATTAAGATCAATTACCTATAATTAAGATGAGTCTTGTGGTAAAAATTTTTAATAACTTAAGTCGTGATCATGAAGAAAAAATATTGTCCCTCTGATATAGAAGGTCCTCTATATGAAAAATGGGAAAAACTAGATTTTTTTAAAAAAAAGGATAGAGATAAGCAGGAAAGTTTTTGCATTATGTTACCTCCTCCAAATATTACTGGTCACTTGCATATGGGACATGCTTTTCAACATTCTCTTATAGATACTCTTATTCGTTATCATCGAATGCAAGGAAAAAATACTTTATGGCAAGTAGGGACTGACCATGCTGGGATTGCTACCCAAATTATTATAGAACAAAATATCTTCTTAGCAACTGGTAAAAATAAAAAAGATTTTAAACGAAGAGAATTAATAGAGCATGTTTTGCCATGGAAAAATTCGTTAAATAAACACATCTTTCAGCAGATGCGTCGATTAGGCTGTTCCGCTGATTGGTCCCGCTCCCGTTTTACGATGGATGAAGGTTTTACTAGAGCAGTTAACGAAAGTTTTGTGAAATTATATAAAGATGGTTTAATTTATCGGGGTAAGCGATTAGTTAACTGGGATCCAATATTAGGAACAGCAATTTCTGATCTTGAAGTAGAACACATAAAATCTCAAGGATTTATATGGTATATACGATATCCATTAGCAGATGGAGTTAAAACTGCGGAAGAAAAAGAGTATGTGGTAATAGCTACTACAAGACCAGAAACATTATTAGGTGATACCGGAATAGCAATTAATCCTGTGGATGAGAGATATCACAAATTAATAGGAAAATTTGTTCTTTTACCTTTTTTTCATCGTCGTCTTCCAATAGTCGCTGATAAAACCATTGATATGTCTAAGGGTACGGGATGTATGAAACTTACTCCGGCTCATGATTTTAAAGATTATGAAATTGCACAAAAATATAAATTACCCCTGATAAATATTTTTAATTTAGATGGGACAATTCGTCCATGTGCTCAAGTATTTAATTATCAAGGGAGCATAATTAATACTTTAAGTACCAAAATTCCCAAAGAATTTCATGGTTTATCGCGTAAAGCGGCAAGAAAAAAAATTATCTCCTCTCTTAAAAATATAGGTCTATTGGAAAAAACAGAATCATATGAAGTGGTTCTTCCTTCGGGAGAAAAAAGTAAAGCAATAATTGAACCCATGTTAACTGATCAATGGTATCTACGTACTAGAGATCTTGCTCAAACAGCTATAGACGCTGTAAGACAAAAAAAAATTAATTTTGTTCCCCCGAAATATGAAAATATGTATTTTTCATGGATGTCAAATATTCAGGATTGGTGTTTATCACGTCAGTTATGGTGGGGACATCGAATACCAGCATGGTATGATGAAACAGGTAAAATTTACGTAGGAAGAAATGAACAAGAAGTTCGAAGAGCAAATAATATCTCTTCTAAGAGCTTTTTAACACAAGATGATGATGTTTTAGATACATGGTTTTCATCTGGTTTATGGACTTTTGGTACTTTAGGATGGCCCGAAAAAACTGATGTCTTACGACTGTATCATCCGACTAGTGTTCTAGTGAGTGGTTTCGATATTATTTTTTTTTGGATAGCTCGCATGATCATGCTTTCTATGTATTTTATTAAAGATGAAAATGGTCAGGGTCAGATTCCATTTAAAACAGTTTATCTTACAGGTTTAATTAAGGATGAACAAGGTAATAAAATGTCTAAATCTAAAGGTAATGTAATTGATCCTTTAGATATAATAGATGGAATATCATTAGAAGAACTATTGAAGAAACGTACTGATCACATGCTGCAACCAAAACTTACTAATAATATTAAAATCCGGACGAAAAAACAATTTCCACAGGGAATCAAATCTCATGGTGCAGATGCGCTACGTTTTACTTTAACTTCCTTATCTTGTCCTTCTCGTAATATTAATTTTGATCTAAAACGGTTAGAAGGATATCGAAATTTTTGTAATAAATTATGGAATGCAGGTAGATTTGTTTTGCAGAATACGGAAGAATCTGTTTTCCTCTCGGAGGTTCAGCAGAACAAAAGAACATTAGCAGATCGATGGATTTTAGCGGAATTTAATCGGACAGTTAAAATATACCGTAATGCTCTGGATAATTATCGTTTAGATTTAGCATCTAACGTTCTTTATGAATTTACTTGGAATAAATTTTGTGATTGGTATTTAGAAATCACAAAAATAGTATTCAAAAGTAATTCTAAATCAAGACAATATATAGCACGTTATACTTTAAAAAAAGTATTTGAATCATTATTACGCCTCGCTCATCCTATTATACCTTTTATTACTGAATATATTTGGTTACGGCTTAATAAATTAAGAGAAAATAATGAATCTATTATGAGCCAGGAAATTCCATTGTATCAATCTTCAGAAGAAGACTATTCCGCCATAAATAATATGGAATTAATAAAAGAAGTTATCGTATATATACGTAATATTCGTACTCAAATGAATATTAGCGTTAATCATAAAATTAATTTATTGATACGACCCTGTAATAGCACTAGTGTAAATTATAATATTATCCACGAAAATTTCGAATTATTACAAAGTCTTGCACAAGTCAAAAATATGACTCTAGTCAGTAATAATAGTTCTCTTCCGAGGATTCGAACTAGCAAATTAATTGCAGACATAGAAATTAATATTCCCTTATCGGATGTGATAACTCAGAATATGGAATATAAAAGAGTGGATAACCTAATTACTAAACTAGTAGAAAGAATCCAGGTCCTGGAAATACGTTTATCTAATAAAAATTTTTTATCTCATGCTCCGAAAGAAGTAGTATTAAAAATGGGTGAACAGCTCCGAATATTACGAGACAAAAAGAAAATCCTATTAATTAAACAAAGTATGTTTAAAACTCCTTGAGTTAATAAACTAAAATTTAGGGAGAATTCTATTCCTTAGATCTAATTTATTCCTGAGTATAAATATACTCTATTAAATCTAGTACTTTATGAGAGTAACCCGTTTCATTATCATACCAAGAGATTAATTTTACAAAGTTATTATTTAAGTACATACTTGCTTTAGCATCAAATATTGATGTCAAACGAGAACCATTAAAATCAGTAGAAACTACGGAATCTTCAGTATATCCCAGAATACCTTGTAGGTCTCCTAGAGATGCATGTTTTATGGTATTACATATTAATTGATAACATGCAGGATTTTTTAATCTTACCGTTAAATCTACCACTGAAACATTAGGAATAGGTACACGAAAAGCCATGCCTGTTAATTTTCCTTTCAATACAGGAATTACTTGCCCAACAGCATTCGCTGCTCCTGTAGAACAAGGAATAATATTTTGTAATGCACCACGTCCTCCTCTCCAATCTTTATTAGATTGGCTATCAACACTTTTTTGTGTCGCTGTAATTGCATGTATAGTAGTCATAAGTCCTTCTATAATACCAAAATTGTCATTAACAACTTTAGCTAAAGGAGCGAGACAGTTAGTAGTACAGGACGCATTAGAAATTATTTTTTGTCCGGTATAACAAACATGATTTACACCCATTACGAACATTGGAATATCGTCTCGTGGTGGAGCAGTAAGAACGACTTTTTTAGTACCAGCAAGAAGATGTTTTCTAAGAATTTCTTGTGTCAGAAATAATCCTGATGATTCTACTACAATATTTGCTTCTACTTCATCCCAGCGTAACTGCCTAGGATCTTGTATAGAAGTTATCCTAACTGAATGTCCATTAATAATAAGATTATTTTGATCAATCTCTATAGAACCTAAAAATCTACCGTGAGTAGAGTCATATTTTAACATATAGGCTATATAATCTATGCTCAGAACGTCATTAATAGCTACGATTTTAATCATTTTTCTTTGTTGTGCCGCACGAAAGATCATGCGACCAATGCGACCAAATCCATTAATACCTAATTTAATCTTCATCCTCTTCCTCAAAAATATTTGATCGCCTATATCTAGCTAATAAAATTATACATTAATCAATTGAAAATTCTATTGATTTTAAATCATTATGTATGTAAGACATTGTGCATAAATATGATAGGAATCATTATTCATTAAAATAATATTTGGTAGTAAACTATCATAAATACTATAGTTAATTTGGTGAAGAACAGTGTTTTCTTTCCCAGCAGGTAACCATGTGGAGAAGAAATGGCGTGTAATTTCCGGTTCTAACGCCGAAAAAATCAGAGAATTTATTAATTCTGATTTTAATCCAAAATTATTAGTGGGAAACCACATTAGGTTCCAGTTTTTTAAACCGGATAATTCAGCGGCCTTTAATACCGCATCATCAAAATCACCTAACTTATCAATTAAGCCTATTTTTTTAGCATCCAAACCAGACCAAATACGTCCTTGTGCAATTTGATCTATTTGATTATAGGATTTATTTCGATCTTGAGCAACAAAATTAACAAATTTTCTATAACCATTCTGGATTCTTAGTTGCATGATCTCTTGAACTTCCCTAGGAAGTGCTCTATAGGATGAATCATCTGCTAATGGAGATGTAAATACTCCATCGGAATATATTCCCAAAGTAGCCAGGGTTTTTTCTAAAGTAATCTTCTCACCAAAAATACCTATAGATCCCGTTATAGTGGTGGGTGAAGCTATAAGATAGTTAGCAGGACTAGATATCATATATCCTCCCGAAGCAGCATATCCTCCCATAACGACTACAATGGGTTTACCAGAATGACGAGTAGTTACTATTTCTTCTCGTATAAATTCTGAATCAGAAGAACTTCCTCCTGGACTATTAATATATAAAATAATAGCTTTAATATGAGGATTTAAACGGGCATAACGTAACTGGTTTGCTATTTTATCGCTATTAATGTAGCCAGGTGTTTCATAATTTACGTTACCAATTATTCCACTCAGACTAATCACTGCTATTTTATTTTTTTGAAACGTTGAATTATTTTTTAAGGGATAATCATACATGCTTATGGCATTATAGCTATTTTTATTTTTATTCAATCCTAGTTTTAAAATCATGTTTTTCTCAAAACAAGATCGACAAATTAATTGATCTACTAATTGAGTAGTATAGGCATATTGTGCGCTATCCCCCCCTTCTTGTCTTAACTTCTTTATAATTGTGGCTACTGCAGGAAAAATTTTATGTCTAGATACTTTGCGATTATGAGCTATTTGATTAATATATTCATTCCATAACTGATCTATTAAACTAGCGTTTAGTTTACGTACTCTGGGGGACATATTATTACGTATCATAGGCTCTACCGCTGATTTATAATTACCCACTCTAAACATATGATAAGTAACATGTAATTTATCTATTAATGTTTTAAAATACAATTGATTAATAGCTAATCCATGTAAATCTACATCTCCATGAGGAGATAAATAAATTTGATTTGCAAAAGATGCTAGATAATACTGTTCTTGAGTATAATGTTCACCAATTGAGAAAATTAATTTTCCACTCCTCCGAAATTCCTCTAGAGCTTTTCCTATATAATGCAAAGATGGTTGATTAGCTCCACTAAAGTTTTTTAGATCTAAAATTAGATACTTTATATTACTATCATTTTGAGCTTGTCGAATAATTTCCACTATTTGGAATAAAGAGTTTTGGAAAAAAAAGTTTTTTTGTATTTTTAAAAAACGCAAAAATTTATTTCCCATGGGACTACTTACCATAAGAGGTTCATCATTTATTTCTCCTTTAATATCTAAAACTAAAGCATGTGGCGGAGAACTAATCCCAATTGTGGGATGTATAAACTTTAGTACTAGAAGAGAGAGGATTAAAAAAAGACTTTTAATAAAATTAACTCGAATCAAATTTAGTGATTGCCATAAAAAGATAAAAATTTTTTTTATTAAACGCACTATATGATGCATAATATCTCCGAATTATATATAATTTATCTCTAATAATAAATCTAAGAAAGTTTTTTTCTATTTTTACTGTATATTATCAATAATACGGTAATTTATAAAACTAAATAAGAGTTATTTTATATAAAATTTTTGTCTAAGTATGTTTATATTAATGAAAGTTTTAGATTTTGTTTGTTTTGGAAAATAAGATATTCTCTGTTTCATTTTATATATGGATCCTTCATCGTTATAAATAATTGCACACATATCTTAATACTGAGAATTTATCTATACTTAAGTAATATTTTTACTCTAAAATATCTAGATTAGAAAAATCCTATTATATTAAATGAAAAAATTACACATCAAATAACAATTTTTCATCTTAATGAATAATATTACAGGATTATTTTATGATTAAAAAAGATTATTTGCAGGTTCTTTCCCCTCCAGAAGATGAACAAACTCTAATAGAGAGAGCATATTTACTATCCGGCTATACTTTAAGTGAGTTAGGATCCAACATCCCTCTAAAATTTAGATATCATAAAGGATGGGTGGGAATGCTAATGGAAAAATATCTCGGAGCCGATGCCGGTAATAAATCACAGCCAGACTTCACCCGGATAGGGGTAGAATTAAAGACTATTCCTGTAAATTCAGATGGAACACCATTAGAAAATACATTTATTTGTGGAGTATCATTAATCAATACTATCGGTCTGACCTGGAATAATTCTTCTGTACGTAAGAAACTTCTACGAGTCTTATGGATTCCTATAGAAGGAAGTCGAAAAATACCACTCTCGAAGAGAAGAATAGGTCACCCGTTTTTATGGAGTCCCAGTACAGAGCAAGAATTATATTTACGTCGAGACTGGGAAGATTTTATGGATTCAATTACATTTGGTGAAATAGAAGATATTACTACCCGAAATGGAGAGTGTCTGCAAATAAAAACTAAATCCTCTTCAAGTAAATGTTTTACTGCAGCATATGATAAATATGCTCACCGTATTCGTACCCGACCGCGAGGATTTTATTTAAAAAAATGTTTTACTCATCTTATATTAAAAAGTCAATTTTTTGATTAAATTAAAATAATTTACTATAATTTTTAGATATAAATTTCCCATAAATATGTTTACATGGATAATAGTTCCAAGTACATGGATATCATTAATTACTTTAATGAGTGTAGAAATTATCCTAGGTATTGACAATATTATTTTAATATCTTTGCAAATCTCTCATCTTCCTCGTCATCAACAAAATACTGCTTTAATGTTTGGGTTAGGAGTATCACTGATGATACGTATTATCTTATTAAGTATTGCCAGTTGGATGCTAAAATTTACTAACCCAATATTTACTCTCTTCTTTCATAATTTTTCATTACGGGAATTAATTTTTTTACTGGGAGGTATATTTTTATTATGGAAATCTTTTAAAGAAATACATAATACAATTTTATTAAATTTTAATAACTCAGGATTTTTTGCTAAAAAAAAAGAATTTTTTTCATTTGGAAAAGTAGTGGGACAGATAATTGTGTTAGATATTCTTTTGAGCATGGATTCAGTACTGACTGCAGTCAGTATCTCTACAAATCAGACAGTAATGTTTATTGCCTTAATTTTTTCAGCAATTATACTGTTCTTTTTTTCTACAAAAATAGCTAAATTTATACACTATAACATTTTTATCAAGATATTAACCTTAGCCTTTGTAGGTTTATTAGGAATAGTTCTTATGCTAGAAGGAATTTTCATACATATTCCTAGAGGATATCTATATGCATCTTTATGTTTTGCTCTATTAGTAGAAGGGTTAAATTTTTTATATAGAAAAAATAATGTTCACTAATAGCTTTACTTGAAATGCAACTGAGTTTTGAATCAATTTCTCTATTTAGAGAACTATTTATCCTCTATTTTTTTGAGGTCGTGTGATAGGTCGTAGGGATCTATTATCTAATAAAAATTCAGGTAATAAAAAAGCTCTAACTTTATTTCCATTAGATCTAAGGGGTGGACATCTTAAAAAGATATTAATCGTATTCTAGATTAAACTTAATACTCTACTACTATAGAAATAGTATCTGAATAGTTACCCGCCGTTACATTGCTCTGTTTATTATTAACCGCTACTTGATATGTAATTATTTGATTACTCCCTAAACCTGTAAAACCTAATTTACTATTTTTATTCCAGATAATATTGGTATCAGGCTGATAAATATTATATTGGATATAATTACCTAGTCCATCACTCATTTGTCTCCATCCTCCATAAAAAAAATTACCATCCGTAAACCACACATTGAAATGTTCTTTTTTAGTGCAGCTTACCGTGATATGAGCAGTTAATGTGCTAACCTTACCTAGTGAAGTGGTAGAACCCAAATCAATATCATTGATTGTATTTATTAAACATTCTTTATTTACTGAACCATGTACTTTGACAGTAGTAAATCCTGTTCCTTTCCAATTAGAAAAACATAGAAATAATGTACCTACTCGACAAATAGAATATTCCCATTTCATTTGAATCACGTCTTCATAAAGTCCCGAAGAAACGTTAGTACTGGGCTGAGTTTTTATATAGATAGGAATTTCACTATTATTGGAAGAAAATATTAATGACAGTAAATTTAATTTATCGAAGTCTATCTCTTGTCCTACTTTATAAGGATACTGATAATTTTTATCGGGATATATTAGATATGGAATATCTTCTTCTGTTGAAGAATCTTTATTTTTCAGGTTCATGTTATTTAAAGTAGAAATAATCTGAGCTCTAATAGTATTATGAGTTAAAAATGTAGCATTAAATCCTGAACAAAGCATGCCTGACTTTCCGGAAGACTGGAGAGATCCGTGAAGTAAACTAAAGGAATTAGTAGATCCTAAATTTACATCTCCATGAGAAAAAGTACACTCTCCTCTGGTTACAGGGATATATAAAAGAGCAATAATAATTGGAAAAATTTTTATATAATTTAGAAGATAATTGAAATTATTATTGTTCTTCACTTGCATAGTTGTAATCCTGGAGTTGATATTCCATCTTCGGATGTTTTATCAACTACTACTTTACAAGTAGTATTATTGTCAGATCTAGTAATAATAAGTAGATTCTGCTTATTCTTATTGATATCTTTAATAAAGACTTCTCCTTGTAATCCTGACCAAGTAATCTTGGAGGTACCTCTTATCCTCACTAGACTACCGGCAGGTAAAAAGTGACCTTCTTGATCAATTACTGAAAAAAAAGCTGAGTGAGTACTGGATAGATCAAAATTTACTATATAACCACTTCGGTCCTTAAGGATAAATTTTCTAATTGTGTAAGGAATATTAATTCCAGGTGAAATATTTTTAGGATCAATAGATATGGTAGCAGAATACCATGATGGTACAGATGAAACTAATAAATATCCCTTCCTATTAGTTTTCCCAATCAAGCTGTTTTCATAAAAAATAGGAATATTTTGATATCCATTAGTTGAAATCAGTACGAATCCATCATTAATAGGTGAGGAAAAATTAATATATTTTCCTATAGCCACTACAGCACCACTTAATTGCAACCATAGGTTTGGAGAATTATTCACTTCATCTAAACCTGCTTGAGTATAAAAATATTTATTTTTCCAAATAATATTAGCTTGATGAAAGTTATCATCAGTATTTTTCTTAGAAAAAGTAACATTCCATCCTATACCTTCATAAGAGGGAATACTTCTATTCCAGGATTGACTTATGAAGGAATTATGTTCTTCATCTACCTCAGATACAAAAGATGTATTTCCAAAACTATTTAAAGGGATACTTAACATTAAGTTTGCTTTATATCCCGATTTTTTTCCCGTATATTTATTTATTGAAGTCCATAAATTAATATCTCTTCCTAAGGAAGTACTATATGAAATATTCAATTCTTTTAATCTTTTTTTATTTAAATCTTGGTTTTGCAGAAAACTTACACTCACATTGCTAGACTTACTCAAATTAATGGTACCATTAATTTGAGTAAAATGATGAATAAAGTAGTTTTGTGAGTGACTAGCATAATTTAATAACTCACTATAACTTCCAATTCGGTAGTTATATTGAGCATTTAAATTTAAGAATTTATTCTGATATGTATATCCTAAGTTTATCTGTTGTCCTGTATAGTGCCAATTACTTTCATTCAATTTATGAGAATTTAGATTAAATTTAAAGAGAGATCTAATATTATTAGTGACTCTAGCCGGAACAGAATACACGGGAGTTCTCTTTTCTTTGGTTGAACTACTGATACTCCATGAAATATTTACTATTCCTAAAAGGAAACATTTTATATCACCTCCTAGTCCTATATTAAAAAAATTTTTAGTACTTTCTACTATTGTATTAACTGTTATCCATGGTGCTAACCCATATCTTATAAATCCCCTTAAAGACATATCCGAATCATAATCAAAAGATTTTCGTCCGTAATGTCGTCGTAAAGATCCTAATGATAGACTAAAATCAGTGCTACCTACATTAAGGATATTTCTATCTACATAACAAGGAACTGTGATTCGTTTAGAGCGGCCTAATAAATCGGATGTTAGGATAGTAGCCATATTATAACCATTGAAATATCCTAAATTATTTAGCAACTGAAATTTTCCTGGACTAATTGGTGTAGAGATTATTTTGTCATTATTCATATATACATCTAATATACTAGGCATATTAGCATATCCACTAATATGAGGTAAGGAATAAGTAATTCTATCAGGATGTATAGTGAATTGTCGGGATACTTTAATTCCAACCATCCGCACTGGAGAATAACCGGGAAAAACATCAGTAGTATAATCACCTATTATATAGTGCAACATATGTGATTCGTTATTCATACTCCATTGAGTTTCATAACGTATATAAGATGATTTTTTTATATTTGGATTTAATAAACTGTTGATTCGTAATATTCCCGTATGTGAGAACATACCTATGCGATTAAATAATCTAATCTCTGACCATAATGAAGATTTAACTTTTTTATTCTTTTTAAGAAAGGTATTGAAATACCAATCATAGTTTAATATTCCTCCAAAAGAACTTTTAGCTGAGTCTTTGCTTATAAGTGGATAGTTTATGGTCCTAATTTTTTTTTCTGGCAACCAAGAATAAGGCACATCCATAAAAAATCTTTGCATATTTGGATCATATTTAGTAAGTAAATTACTTACTAAATCTAGAGCTATCTCATTGTGATAAAAATTGTGTACTTCTCCCAGGATTATCTTATCCAAATTAAATCCTATTTTTTTCAATGAGGCTATTGACATATAAAAATGGCTATTTTTATATTTTACGGGTAATATTTGGTGCGTAGGATTGCCATTAATCACTAGTTCTAAATATAACTGAGTACTGCTAGGAGCTAAAATATTTTGATTGATTTGACCTTCAGCACCCGGGATAAAAAATAGGAGTAAAAATAACCAACACTCAATTATTCGTGGAATTCCACTTTTAGTGGCGTCATAATATATGGACAAATTATTGGTTTTCCACCAAATTAAAAAAGGGAATAGTTTCAATTGCTGGTCGATCATTGATCTGAGCAGTTAATATTTTTCTTCCTCTTAACGAGTCAGAAATTGGGAAAATAATTTCATTTCCGGGGAGTACATAACCTAGTAATCCATCACTGACCAAATATTTATTTTTATTATCTTCTAAGTATACTTCACTGATTTTAGCATGTACGGGTCCTTCATTACGAATATGTAAGTAATTTTTATCTTTTTCATTAATAATGAAATAATGTAAGTTAGGATTAGAAAGAATCAAATTCTTATTGAGAGGATGTAAAATATCTGCTGAAGATTTTATGTTATCACCATACAGAAATAATGGGATAGAATAACGCATTTTAAATTTTAATTCGATGTTCTTTTTTTTTGGAACATTCTCTTTATAATTATTTACGCGAGGAATTTCATCAATGACTATACGATATGCTTTTTCCTGATATTTAGAAGGAGCTATAATCTTAACTAAACGTATTAGTTGTTTTTGTCCAGAGGAAATTAATACTATTGGTGGACTAACTACTATATCATTTTGTTTTTCCAGAAGGGATTGATTCTGTTTTTGTTTCCAGCTAAAAATCCGTATTTGTAATAATATATCATTTTTATCCAAATTTTCTAACCATAATAAGGTATTATTATCATTACATTCAATAATGGGATCAATTGGCCAAATATTTAATGATGCAGCCGATACTACTGGAATAGTTCCTATTATTATAGATATAACTATCCACCATCCGCTTAATCTTATTTTGTAATCCATACAATTAGTTTTTCTCCCTATCTTCTGTTCTTTGTTATTATCTTCAGTTAGATAATTAGTATCTATCTCTCATGCATATGCATAAATTTATATTGACACTCGGTACTTTTTTTATATAGATTACATCTATGTGGAGAAAACTATTAATATAGTTATGTTATAGAAACAATTATTCACTTAAATATAAATTCTTTCTAGAAAGAACTTTTTGTTCTTTTTAAAGATTTCTTTACCAGCTAAGTGTAATAGTCAACATATCTAGATATGTGCCGGCGCTAGGAACCACTTGTTTGGGGACCCGACCGTAAATGATTAAGGGCATATTTTCTCCATTTCCTTTGTTACTTAATATTTCATTGCTATTCCATAGCAATGAATATGTTGCATCTTTATACAGATCATATTTTATAAATTCATTTTTTTCTCCTTTCATTCTTCTTTGTGTTCCTTCCGGTTGTAATCCATTATTTAAAGTTAGATGATAAGATACTCCTTTTGTACAATTTACACCCAATGTCACATTTACTGACCTTGAGTTAGTACTGGCATCTATTACATTATTAATATTTGGATGTTCTCCGAAATCTAAGCTACCAAAGTTCAGAGCTTCTCCTCCAGTAATTTCACACCCATTACCTATAATCATATGGACTCCAATATTTCCTGATATTTGTCCGCTTGCATAAATATAGGTTGAGAAAAATAAGCTAGTTATTAATAATAATATTTTGTTCATAATTTATCTTCGAGATTTAGAAAAAGTAAATATTGAATATTATATTATAACTATCTTTTTCAGAGAAAAAAAATTATTTATTTTTTAGATTATATGAGGAATTCAGCATATATCCTAAAAAAGGATCCTGTTTACCCCATAAAAAAATATCTTTGTTACTTGAAAATCCCTTTTCATAAGCACGTAAACTTCTAAAAAAGGTATAAAAATCTAAATCTTGAGAAAAATAGGTAGCATATAATTTTGTTACAATTGCATCTGCTTCCCCTCTAATAATACGAGCTTTTCTTTCGGCTTCAGCTAATGTCTGTGTTACATTATAATCTGATAGTGCGCGCATTTTTTCAGACTGTTCTTTACCTTGTGATCTGTGATGACGGGCATCGGACTCTCGTTCGGCACGCATTCGGTTATAGATAGCTTCAGATACTTCCGAGGGTAAGCTAATTTGCTTTATTCGGACATCAATTACTTGGATACCTAACATTGATACACTATTCTGTTGAATATTATCGGCAGGAGCTACAAGTGAATTTGTAGATGTTGACAAAAGTAAATTATTTTTTTTTTCAGCGGATAAATTATTATTAGTACCGTCATTTAATGCTTGGAGAACGGTAGAAGTTAATTTTCCTCTCGAATCCGTTACAATATCTTTAACATTCAATCGTCCTATCTCGGAGCGTAATCTATCACTAAATTTTCGTTTTAGTAAATTTTCGGCCTGAAAAATATCTCCTCCCCCAGTAGTAGCATAAAAACTGCTAAAATTACTAATGCGCCACTTAATATAAGAATCAACTATTAAATCTTTTTTTTCCTTAGTAACAAACCGATCTGCTTGATTAACCATGGTTTGAAGACGCGAATCAAAATATTGAACAGAATCCATAAAGGGAGTTTTCAGATGTAATCCCGGGTAAAATAATAAGGGATAATGATTATTATCACGAATTACTTTGCCAAAACGTAACAAAATTCCACGCTGACCTTCTTCTACTGTAAACACAGAAAGATTGAGCAAAAATGGTACTAAACTTAATAAGATAATTAAATATTTACGCATTACTTATTTTCTCTATAATTCACTCAACACTCCTTAAGCCTAGTCATCGTTTTCTCCTAGAGTGATGAATGTCAATAATTAATGTTTTGTTTTATTTACTGAAATTGGGAGATTATAAATCTTTGTTGGAACAGAAGAATTGTTATCATGAGTCATGTTATTCGTAAAAAATTGTGGTACTGACATAATCAATATAGGATGATTAGTTTCATTATTAAATATAAAATTACGAGTATTACTTATTATATGTTCCATAGTTTCAATATACAAACGTTTTTTAGTTACTTGAGGATACGCTTTATATTGTGATAAAATTTGATTAAATTGCATCACTTCCCCTTGCGCTTCAAGGATAGAACGAATTTTATAAGCATATGCATTTTCAATAATTCGTTCTGCTTGGCCCTTTGATTGAGGTTGTACTTCATTGGCATAGGATTCTGCTTCTCGTATGTATTGTTGTTCATTTTCTCGTGCCGCTATTGCATCATCAAATGATGACTTGACTTCTTCAGGGGGACGTGCGGCTTGGAAATTAACATCTAGTATCCTGAGTCCCATATCATATGGAAGGATAGTTTTTTCTAATTCTCTTTGAGTATCACTACGTATAATAGTACGACCTTCTGTAAGGATAGTATCCATACTATATTTGCCAATTACTCCACGTAATGCACTGTCAGTAGCTTGTCGCAAACTATCATCAGGATTAGCAACGGAAAATAGATATTTGCTGGGATTAGCTACCCGATACTGTATATTCATTTCCACATGAACCACATTTTCATCTGAAGTCAGCATTCTTCCTGATGCTGCTAGTTGCCGGACAGTTTCCACATTAACAGTATAAACCTTATCAATAAATTTTAATTTCCAATTTAAACCTGGTTGCACGATATGATTTAATTTACCAAAACGGGTAATGACCCCCCGATCAGTTTCTTGAATAGTATAAAGACCACTGCTTATCCAAATAATTAAAGGAATAATTATTAATAGGACACATACCAGTTTTGGTAACGAAAAGTAACTGTACGGATTGTTGGTAGAACTTCTAATTATATTATTTTGGGATCCTAATTTAGAAAAAAACTTATAGAATATATAACCTAATATATTGTAATTATCATTACGATAATTTTTTTTAACATCTTTCATTTCCTTGAAATGCACTCTTTTCCAGAAAGTTACCATATTTCGAATAATCCATTTAAATATATACCACATTATTTTTCTGTACTCCACTAGGTCCTAGTTTAAAATATAATATTTTACTTTGGGTAAAAAGAAAAAATGTAATCTGCTTAAAAAAGTCATACCGAAATTATTTAATAAATAAGGAGGTTGAAATATTTTAACCAGGAATAATAGGATGATTATATTTAATCTTTGTTTTACAAACAAGAAATTCTGCAGATCAAGATCTAATAACAAATATATTTTTGGAATATCAATAATGTCAGAGAGTAATTATTTACGATAAATATAAACTATTGATTAATTTATCTGTCTAATTACTAGTTAGTATTTCTCATTACCACCTGAAGAACATTCTAATCAATATATTTTGATAAATAATCTTTTAATAATTTAAAGAATTATAATTGGTAATTATTTTTAATAATATTTAACATTTTATTACAAGCTAAATCTAGACTTAGATCATTATCTATCCAATAAATATTTTTTCTTTGCCATTTTTTTAACCAAGTGCACTGATGTTTAGCTAATTGTCGTGTCGCACAGATGCCTTGATTAATCATATCTTTATAACTTATATTACCTTTAATATAAGACCACATTTGACGATAACCTACACTTCGCATCGAAGGCATATCTAAATTGAGATCTCCTCTATCGATTAATTTTTTAACTTCCAGTTCGAAACCATTATGAATAAAATTTAAAAATCGATTTTCGATCCTTCTATATAAATTGCGTCTACATGATGGAGCTAGTACAAATTGTACTATCTTATATGGTAAAGTTTTACCACTTTTTTTCTTCAAGAAGGTTAAAGTTTTTCCGGACAATAAAAAAACTTCTAGTGCTCGTGATAATCTGTGATAGTCATTAGGATGGATGGATTTTGCAGAGATTGGATCTATAATTGATATTTTTTGATAAATATAATTCCAACCTTTTTGGTCTGCTTTCTGTTGAATATATTTGCGTGTAATATAATCAGCGGCGGGTAAGGGAGATAATCCCTCCAGTAAAGCCTTAAAATAAAGCATACTGCCTCCGACAAGTAAAGGAAAATTACCTTTTTGATAAATATTTTTCATTTCTGCTCTAGCTTCAGAACAAAAATTAGCTACTGAATAATATTCAGAAGGATCTTTAATATCTACTAAACGATGCGGAGCATAACGAAGCACTTCTGGTGAAGGTTTAGCAGTTCCTATATTCATCTCACGATATATGAGAGCAGAATCAACACTGATAATATCCACCGGAATAAATTTTCGTAACGCTATAGCTAATTCTGTCTTACCAGAAGCAGTCGGTCCCATTAAGAAAATAGCAATTTTTGTTGGGTCAATTTTATGCATAAGTTACTTAAAAATATTAAGTTTTTGGAATATCATTTCTAGATTTAATCGTTGTAAAAGATTACCAGGAGGATCTGCTACTAAATGAGGGTACAATTTTGCAGTAGTCACTAATAAATCAGTAGCTTGTGTAATATTCCATTGATTTTTTTTTGCTACCACATGATTGATAATCCATTTAGCAATTTTAATTACAGAAAATTCGGAGGTATCTGAAATAAAACGTAATAATTCAGGTATCAAGTCACTATGTAATTCTGGTTTTAATAATGGTGGTGGCACAGCTCGAAGAATTGCACAATCATTATCCAAAACTAAAATAATACCTAATTTTTTAAATATTGTACTGTTATGTACTCTTATAATTTTATGGAGATGATTATCTATTTTGAATGGGAAAGGAAAGATAAGATTTTTGGTCTGAATTGTATTTTTTTCAAGATCTAAATAGTATTGTACCATCAATTTATTAGCAATAGATAAGGCGATTAGCATAAGTCCATTATTATCTTCTACTAATGCTATGACTTTTCTTAAGATAGTAAGAACGCGACCAAAACTCGAAGAATAATTAGAATTGTTATTAACATTCTTGATCTTTGTATTTTTAGGACTAAAAGGTTGTAAATATAAAGAATTATCTAAAGTTACGCAGTTCGGTTGGGAGGATAAAAACTCTTTGTTTTCTGTAGCATTCTCTTGGGAGAGCAATGGTACTGGAGATGAAAAAGGTATGATAAATGTATTATTATTCTGCGATTGTTTTTTTAAATTTTGATGTTGAATAAGACTATTATTTATTCCTTGGTAAATAAAATCATGTACTAAGCGGCCTTTATAAAAGCGAACATCGCGTTTATTTGGATGGACATTAATATCTACCTCTTCTGAGTTTATCTCTAGATAAAGTACGAATTTGATGTTATAGTTTCCGTGAATATTATTTTGAGGTTGATTTTGATTTTGGTAAGCTTTTCGAATTGCATTATTCATAAGTCTATTTTGTACTATTCGACCATTAACATAAAAATATCTTATCTCCTGAGAGATAGGTAATATTGATAAGTTTGTTATCCAACCATATAATTTAAGACCATCTTCATGAAGATTAACATAAATATTATTAGAATAAAATTTTCTTCCACAGATATCTGCTAGTCTTCGATTCACTTTAAGATGATCTTTGATCCGATGATAGTAACGAATTAATTTTCCATTATGTACCAGTTTAATAGTAACATCAAAACGGGCTAAAGCCACGCGACGTACCACTTCATCGATATAAGCAAATTCTCTAGTTTCAGTTCTAAGTACTCTTCTTCGGGCCGGAGTATTATAAAAAAGATCCATAATCTCCAATGTAGTGCCTATAGGATGAGCAGTAGGTATAATTGGAAGATTAGAATTCGAAATCACGGTATGTCCTTCTACATATGTGTAATATGCTATGTCATTATTCTCTATACGAGAAGTTAACTGTAATTTAGATACTGAACATAAACTAGCTAACGCTTCTCCTCTAAATCCAAAACTTTCGATATGATTTAAATCATCTACAGTATAAATTTTACTGGTAGCATGATTTACTAAAGCTAATTTAAAGTCTTCTTTATGAAGTCCACATCCGTTATCTCGAATTCTAATTAGCCTAATTCCTCCTTTTTCAATAAAAATATCTATATTATTAGCACCTGCATCTAAGCTATTTTCTATTAATTCCTTTACCACGGACGCAGGTCTTTCTACTATTTCACCAGCCGCAATTTGATTAATGACCTGGTTAGATAGTTTGTGTATACGCATAGTTTCTTATAATAATTAGAAAATTTAGTAACTCAGATTGTATCATCCTAAAATATCAGCTTTATAAATAGAAAATTGTTGTCCTAATAAACTTCCTATTATTACGGATAATATATCTCCCATACCTCCAGTGGTCAGACCTACATTACGCACATCTGTAGCTACTACTTCACCACTATGACTCGCGATAAACGTTCCTGCTTCTTTTAACATAACTACTTCTCTATAATATTTAACTATTAATGGAATGGCTTGTAATCTATCTTTTTCTACTTCTGAAATAATTAAGAGTAACTTACCATGCTGACCTTTATGGAAGATAGGCATTTTTAGATGTAAGAATTTTTCTGTTAAACAAGTATTATCCCATTTAGATATTGAGTAATGATGTTTATTCAAAACTACATTAGTATCTAAGTTATGAGAATATAATTTTCCTACATATTTTCGGGCTTGTCCTGTTGTTATAAGTACCGTCTTAATGCTTATAAAAGTTATAATGGACTGCATTAATTACTTCTCCAGTGATCCTATGTCTGCTAGTAATCCCGAACGAAAATATCTTAAAAATATAGTCGCAGGATGTTGATGAGCCCGTGAAATAAGTATGTTATATGGACAAACATATGTTAATATTATTCATTGAAATTCCTAGTAAAGCATAATAATATCAACTTTCTCTGGAAAAGGAGTATTATCCGAATAGATAATTTCTCCTCTTTGTATCCAATTTAATTGAGCATAATGCTATTTTTAATATTTATTGATGCACTTATGAAAAAAGTGAGCATACCATCCCATTATTATGGTGCCCGTAATTACGGCATTACGGGGTCACTCCGCAATAATATAATCCTTTGGTCCATTAGAGATATTTCTACATAAAATTAGCCAGTGTCTAGAATCCGGTCATAAATTTATAATGCACTCAAATGATGCCTCTCCTGTTTGCTCCATTAATTCTCATAAAGAAAATTATTTTTTAGTATTTCAGATTTTAGTCCTACAATCTTCTTTGTAGTCCAGATATCATCTGGTAACTGAGGAGGATAATAAATCATTACTAAGAATAGCGAGATATTACTTTTAAAATTTAAATGTTACTTACTATGATCTTAAAAAATAAAAATTTCCAAATATTTATTGAGCGGGAAACGAGACTCGAACTCGCGACCCCAACCTTGGCAAGGTTGTACTCTACCAACTGAGCTATTCCCGCAACGTATAAAAAATAGTTTAGACTAAAAAATATTTTTCGCAATATTATATTATTTTTATAACTGAATAAAATGTTCTCGATAGTAGGAAAGTTCCGCTACTGACTCTCGAATATCTTCAAGGGCTTGATGTTTTGCTTTTTTTTTGAATCCAGGTAAAATGTGAGGTTTCCAGCGTTTTACTAATTCTTTTAATGTACTTACATCTAAGTACCGATAATTAAAATAAGTTTCCAGTTGTGGCATATAATGTAGTAAAAAACGACGATCTTGTCCTATGCTGTTTCCACAAATAGGAGAATAATTTTCGGGCACCCATTCTTTTAAAAATTTTAAGGTAGCTATTTCTGCATCACGTTCATTATATTTACTGACCATAACTCGTTTAATCAATCCACTGGCAGTATGGGTACGTACATTCCAATTATCCATTTGTGAAAGTATTTGCTGTGGTTGATAGACAGCTATTACTGGACCTTCAGCCAAAATATTTAGACTAACATCAGTTACTAAGGTAGCTATTTCAATAATTCGATTATTAATCGGATTGAGTCCAGTCATTTCTAAATCAATCCAAATCAGATTATTATGCTTGATACTCATAATCTCTTCTAATCCTTAGATCATAAATTTCTGAGGAGGTTATTAATCTTACGAAACTATATTTAGAGTTCTCAATTCTAAAAAAAATATTATAAATAATGTAAAGATTAATTTTTCTCAAAACAAATAGAAAAAGAATTCTTCTTAGAAGAAGCTTTGTTTCTTGAAATAATTTTTTCACTCTTTATTTAATATTAATATTTTACTATATAAATACTGAGTAAATTAACACCTATCTACGCTAAAAGCTATTACTTGACTTAAGTCTTTCATTTTAAGTGCAAGCATAATTAAACGATCTACTCCTAATGATACTCCGGAACAACGTGGCAATCCTTGTTGGATAGCAGTTAGAAACTTATTATCAATTGGTTGTTTATTTTTTCCTATTATAGTACGAAGATGATTATCATATTTAAAACGTCGATAGTGTTCTATACTATCTGTTAATTCCTGGAAACCATTAGCTAATTCTACTCCTTGGTAATATAGTTCAAAACGTTCTGCTACACGCTCATCATCCAAATTAATAGTAGCTAGGGAGGCTTGAGAAATCGGAAAATTATATATAAAGATAGGTTTTTCAAATCCTACTACTGACGTGACTAGATGAGACAATAATAATTGTAATAATGTATCATAACTTTCATTTATAAAATTAGACAAATCTCCAGGTAGTAATTTTACTATTTGTTTTAATTCTTTTATACTACTCGACAGAGGATCAATATTTAGATGTCTAATAAATACATCTTGATAAGATATTTTGTCAGCTATTCCACAATAAATTATTTTATCTATCAGCTCATTTACTTCATTCATTAATTGATAGATATTATATTGCGGACGATACCATTCTAGCATAGTAAATTCAGGATTATGAAGATCACCCAGTTCTCTATTACGAAAACAATGACATATTTGATATATAGGTCCTATTCCTGCTACTAATAATCGCTTCATGTGATATTCAGGACTGGTTATCAGATATAACTCTTGTTTTGCTGTCGTCCCTGGTTTAAAAAATATAGTTTTAAAAGAATCAATATGCACATCGGGTACTGTAGCTTGACTAAGCGACGGAGTATCAACTTCTAATATATTACGATCATAAAAAAATCTTCTTACAGTCGCTATAATAGCCGCCCTGTTTAATAAATTATTTATTGATGCATTGGGTTTCCAAGTATTGTCCACTACATGTTTCATTATTTCTCCTCTATTTTCTATCCATTGAATTTTTATTACTTAACACGAGCAACATATTCCCCACTCCGGGTATTGACTTTAACTATCTCCCCTTCTTGAAAAAAATAGGGAACTTTTATTACTGCGCCCGTACTTAATGTTGCCAATTTATTTCCGCCTCCTATAGAATCTCCTTTTAAAGGAGGATTAGTAGATGTGATTGTCAAGTCCACGAAATTAGGAGGAGTTACTGCTATTGGTTTTTCGTTCCACAAAGTTACTGTGTAATCTATATGATTAGACAGCCATCTAATGGTATCTCCTACTGCTTTTATATCTGCAGCTATTTGTTCAAAAGTATTATTATTCATAAAATACCAAAATGTTCCGTCCCGATATAAATAGACCATATCTAGATCGAAAATATCTGCTTTCTCTGCTGTATCCGTAGTTTTAAAGGTTTTCTCAATGAGCCGTCCTGTTAATAAACGACGCATTTTGACACGGACAAAGGATTGTCCTTTTCCAGGTTTGACAAAATCACTAGATTCAATAGAATAAGGTTCTCCGTCCCAGATAATTTTGAGACCGGAAAAAAAATCATTAGGATGATAAATCATTATAAATCCCTAGAATTAATTTTTTAAGAGTTTTGTTCGATGAAATATTGTATCCCTGGAAGTACATCTTCTCGAGAACTTTGGTTACAACAGCTATCTGATGTTGTTACTGAAACTTCCCAATTATTACAAATGTTAAATCTCGATCATGAGAACATACTAATATTGAGCGATCAATCACGTAAATTATTTCCTCTTAGAGTACCCCGAACATTTATCGCACGTATGCGGCAGGGTGATCCGTATGACCCCTTATTATTGCAAGTATTAATAAAATCGCAAGAATTTATTAAAGTACCTTCCTATTCTAGTGATCCTTTGCAAGAAAGAGATTATATAGTCTGTCCCGGCTTAATACATAAATATTATAATCGGGCTTTATTATTAGTTAAAGGTAGTTGTGCTGTACATTGTCGATATTGTTTTCGTCGATCTTTTCCTTATCAAGAACATTCTTTAAACCAAAAGAATTTGCATTCTATATTAGAATATTTACATCGACACTCCGAAATCGAAGAAATTATTTTTTCGGGGGGTGATCCACTGATGGCAAAAGATTATGAATTAAAGAGAATAATTTCTAAATTAGAAAATATTAGTCATTTAAAAAGATTAAGAATTCATACCCGTCTGCCCGTAGTAATTCCATCTCGGATTACTCAAACTTTATGTGACATACTAGATAATGCTAAATTTCAAATAATCTTAGTGACTCATATTAATCATCAGCAAGAAATTGATCATACTTTTTCATCCCAGATGGAGTCTTTAAAAAAATCCGGAGTGACTCTTCTTAATCAAAGTGTTTTACTACGGGGAGTTAATGATAGTAGCGAAAAATTAGCGGCTCTAAGTAATGCTCTTTTTGAGATAGGAATTTTACCCTATTATTTACATATGCTAGATCAAGTAGAAGGAGCTTCTCATTTTTTTGTTTCCGAAGAAAAGGCACAAGCAATTATGCGTAATTTATTTTCCCGTTTATCTGGTTATTTAGTTCCCACTCTTATACGAGAAGTTAATGGAAAAAAAAGTAAAATTCCCGTTGATCTAAATTTTAGATAAAGTGACTTTATTTATCACGAATTATAATATATTTAGCTACAGCTTGTAATGTGGTGGTATTAAAAAATTTAAGGTTACTTAGAGCATCTAAAGCTTCGTTATATAAGGACTTTAATTCTTTTTGGGAATTTTTTAGTCCTAAATTAGAAGGATAGGTACTTTTTTTTAAATATTTATCGGATCCTGGTCCCTTACCCATAACATTTATGTTACCTACTACATTCAATATATCATCTTGAACTTGAAATGCTAACCCAATCGCCTTAGCATATCTCTCTAAGGCAGGAAAAACTTCAAAATATTTATCTGAAGTTAATGCTCCTAAACGGATAGCTGCTCTAATAAGAGAACCGGTTTTATGTAAATGGATACGAGCTACCGACTCTTTAGTTATATCTTTACCGGTTGATGCTAAGTCAAATGCTTGTCCCATACACATACCAGATACTCCACTAGCATTTGATAATTCTCTAATCATTTCTAGTCGAGTGGCTATACTAACTCCAGGCATGGGACTATTAGATAATATTGTAAATGCTAAAGTGTGCAGTGCATCTCCAGCCAAAATTGCATTTGCTTCTCCAAATTTTACATGACATGTGGGTTGTCCCCGCCGTAAGATATCATTATCCATAACTGGTAAGTCATCATGAATTAATGAATAAGCATGAATACATTCAATAGCCACAGCTGGTACATCTAAACAATCGTTATCGACCTCTAACATTTCACCAGTAGCATAAACTAAAGTAGGGCGCATTCTTTTTCCCCCTGTTAACACGCCATATTTCATGGCCTCAACTAATTGGGTTGTTTGAAAAGGAATGTCTTTCATAAAACGATGTAATGCTAGATTACTACGTTGATTATATGATTTTAATAATAATGGAACATTCATTTTTCTAATTTCTTATCAGGAGTAAAATGTGATAAGATAGGATCATTATCTTTATTAAGTAATACTTGAACTCTTTGTTCCGCTTCTTGTAATGTCTGTTGGCTAATTCGAGCTAATTGTACCCCCTTCTCAAAAGCTGAGATTGCTTCTTCTAATGGTAATTCTCCATTTTCTAAATATAACACTATTTCTTCTAGCTGCTGAATAGCAGCCTCAAAAGTCAGAGACTGATAATTATTCTCTTTATGCATAATAATTTTGTTGAGATGATTTTAATGTAGATGAATTTTAATTAGCAATAATCATAAAAGCTAGCCTAAATGTATATATTTTTTGCTATTTTCCAATACAGAAACTAGAAAATATTTTAGTTAAAAGATCTTCAGTAGTATATTCTCCTGTAATCTCATTTAATGCTTGATGACACCATCGTAATTCCTCGGCAAGCAATTCTTCACAATGAGTGTTAAAAAAAATTTTTTTCCCGTTTTCTATATAATGAATAGCTTTTTTTAAAGATTGTAAATGTCGTTGACGAGCAAGGAAATTGCCTTCACTTACGCTATTAACTATTAGCTTCTTTTTTATATGATTACATAATAACTTAATTCCCTCTCCTGTGAGGACCGAAATACTGATCACTGTTTTCCCTATAAATTCTGTAATTTGAGCTGGCATGCCTATCAAATCAATTTTATTTTTTACTATAGTAACTGGTACCTTGTTTGAATACTGATCAATAAAATTTTCTATGGTTTGTGTACTCTGTTCATTATTCCGACTATCTACCATAAAAATAATATGATCTGCTATTTTTGTTTGTTCCCAAGCTCGTGCCATACCTATTTGTTCGATAATATTATTCGTTTGATGAATACCTGCAGTATCAATAATTTTGATTGTTATTCCATCTAGATTGATAATTTCCTGTAAAACATCTCTAGTGGTACCTGCCAGATCAGTGACAATAGCTGTATCGTGTCCAGTCAGAACATTAAAAAGACTCGATTTGCCTACATTAGGATTACCTAATATTAATACTCGCTTACTATCTCGTATTATACTTCCCTGAAAAGAATTATTATGTACTTCATTTAGTTGAATTAAAATATTATTTAACTGATTTTCAATATCTGAAATATTGACATTATAAACATTTTCATTAGGAAAATCTATGTTAGCTTCTAATTTTACACGTAAATCAGTTACTCCTGCTACTAAACTATATATTAAATTTGAAAATTTACCTTGCAAAGAATTCAAAGCTGCTCGCGCGGTTTCTTGATTAGTAGCATTAATAAGATCTTCTATAGCTTCAGCTTGTGTTAAATCAAGTTTTTTATTAAAAAAAGCCCGCTCCGTAAACTCTCCTGGATTTGCCAGTCGTACCTGTGAAATGGTAGTTATTGTTTTTAATAATATATCTACTATTATAGGACTACCATGACAATGAAATTCTAATACATCTTCACCTGTAAAAGAATTGGGAGCAGGAAACCATAATACCATACCTTTATCTATAAGATTACCTTCTTCATCATAAAACTCTCTATAATTAGCCTTTCTAGATACTGAAGGTAATAATCCTAAAACTTTATGTGCTACTAAACTGGTGTGTATTCCCGAAACTCGTACTATACTAATACCTCCACGTCCTGGAGGAGTAGCTTGAGATACTATAGTTTCATTAAATTTCATTATCTACTCTTTACCTTATAATAATCATCAATTATTTATATGCATTTTCTTTATTATTTGGGCGTCGATATTGTTTTTTATTAATACTATAAGAGATAAGGATCTGTTGTAAGATAGTTAATAAATTACTTACTATATAATATAAGACTAATCCGGACGGAAACCAAAAGAAAAAAATGCTAAATATAATTGGCATATATGTTAAAATTTTTTGCTGGCTAGGATCAGTCATGGTATTGGGAGACATTTTCTGTAGAAAATACATTGAAATACCCATTCCTACAGGTAAAATATAATAAGGATCATGTGCAGAGAGATCATGAATCCATAAGATAAATGGTGCTTGTCGTAGTTCTACTGAATTTATCAACATATAATAAAGCGCCAGAAAAATAGGCATCTGTATCATCAAAGGTAGACATCCTCCTAAGGGATTTACTTTTTCAGATTGATATAACGACATTATTTCTTGAGATAAACGATATTTATCATTACCTATCCGATCCCGAATTTCCTGTATTCTAGGTTGTAGAAGTTTCATTTTTACCATTGATGTGTACTGTGCTTTAGTGACAGGATACATAATCACTCTAACTATGAAAGTTATTAAAATAATTGAAAAACCCCAATTTCCTATAATTTGATGGATAAATTTCAATAATTTGAAGAGAGGTTGAGATATAAACCATAATAATCCATAATCCACAGTAAGATCTAAATATGGAGCAACTGAAGACATTTGATCTTGTAGTCCGGGTCCCACCCAGAGAGTAGCTGCTAAAAGTTCTTTTTGATTAGGATGAATCATAATGGGACTAGATTGATAACCTACACTGACTATATTACCTTTTTCTTTCTCAGTATAAAATTTATTTACTCCTGTAGTATGTGGAATCCATGCCGTTATGAAATACTGTTCTAACATAGCTATCCAACCTTTAGAGGTTCTAATATGTAGATTGGTATTATTACTTATCTTATTAAATTTATATTTAACGTATTTTTCTTTATCGGTAGAATATGCTACTCCACGGTAAGTTTGGATATTCAAATTGCCATTATTTTTGAGGCTCTGTGGTAATTGAATAGATTGTTTTAGTTTACCGATTAAAGATACTTCTATCGAATCAGTAGAATTGTTAGTGACTAAATAATTAATATCAATCGAATATTGTTTACGATGTAAAACAAAAATTTTTTTATATATAATTCCTTGATTTTCCCAAATTAAGGGAATCTGAATGGTTTGCTGACCTGGTTTTAAAAAAAAGTGATTAGAAGTAGTCTTATATAGAGCATTATTGTGATCTATAACTAAATTTTTGTAGAAACTATTTCGTTGATTAACAGTAACTAATAACTTGCTGTGTGCCTGATAGAGAAAAGTTGAGGTAGTATCTAGAAGTTTCAGCGGATTTTTAATAACTGAACTTTCTGGAAATCCTAATAACTTAGCTTGGATGACATTACCTCCCTTAGGAGAAATGCTTAATTCTAAAACATCTGTTTTGACTGTTATTATTTTTTCTGGTGGATCGAGATCATGTGGAATCTGTATGGTTTGATTATTTTTCCACTGTGGTTGGTTATGGGCATATTCTACATGCCAAATTTGCCAAATTTTAAAAGAAATCAGCAAAAATGCCATAAAAACTAAATTTCGTTGTAAATCCATTATTCACATATCTCTAATGGTGATTTATTTTAAGTACATCCTTACCACCTGCTGTTAAAGGATGACATCTCAATATACGTTTTACTGTTAACCAACTCCCTTGGATTACTCCTAATTGACTTATGACTTCAATGGCATATTGAGAACAGGTAGTTTCAAAACGACAATTAGGACCTAATAGCACACTACTAAAATATTGATAGTGCTCAATTATTGATATTAGCAGTCGTGTTCCATAATACGAAAATTTGTCCATAATATTTTTAATATGTTTAGAATTGAATGATTATTTTTATTAATTAAAGATTTTTTTATAATTACAATAAAATCTATCGATTTTAGATAATTTTGATGTAAACGAAAACTTTCGCGTATAAGTCTTTTAATTCTATTCCGTTCATGTGCAGACTTAATCACTTTTTTGCTTATACATATTCCCATCCGTGGGTATTCTAGAAAATTCCTTCGATACAGGATCATAATATCGGTGATCAAAATTGATTTTGAATTTTGAAACACATCTCTAAATTTTTTATCATTATCTAACCGCAATCTCTTTGGAAATTTATATCTTTCCATTTTTACTTTTTTAAAGTAAAAGTAAATTATGAATTACAAATACTCAAACAAGATCGTTTTTTAGCACGACGTCGAGCAAAAATCTTTCGTCCATTTTTAGTGGACATTCTAATACGAAAACCATGACTACGATGGCGCTTGATTACTGAAGGTTGAAAAGTTCGTTTCATAATTAACTTCTTTTTTAGATAAAAATATCTAATATTAATAAGGTAGTCAATAAAATTTAAAAAAATTACTCTAACTGACATCACGATATTATTTTAAATCAAACCGATGTAATTTAATATTACCTGTGATAAAATTTAATATTTAACTAGCTCTAAATTACAGGATGAACAAAACTCACACTAAATGACTTATTTATTATAATATTTTATGAAATTTACTATAAAACGTGAACAATTACTAAAACCATTACAACAAACTACGAGACCTATTAGTAATAAACCCTTATTGCCTATAATTAATAATATTCTTCTCAAAGTAAGTCAAGGAACATTATGGTTAACTTCTACTGATCTTGAAATAGAGATGAAAACACACATTCTTCTAACAGAAACATCTGAACCAGGTTTAATTACTGTCGCCGCGAGAAAATTATTAGAAATTTGTAGATGTTTACCCGCTAATTGCGATATAAGTGTTTCTATCCAACAACAACAAATGTTGTTAACTTCGGGAAGTAGTAAGTTTTATTTAGCTACTTTATCAGCAGATAATTTTCCAAATTTAGACGACTTTATAAATGAAATCGAGTTTTCTATTTCCCAAAATATAATGAAACATTTGATAGAAGCTAGCGCTTTTTCTATGGCACGACAAGATGTACGTTATTACCTTAATGGTCTTTTGTTAGAGGTTAATGGTAGAGAACTATGTACTGTAGCTACAGATGGACATCGTTTATCTTTTTGTAAGACAACTTTAAGTAAAAATTTTACTTCCACTGCAATTATTATACCAAGAAAGACAGTCGTCGAAATTTTAAGATTACTAGAAAATAATGAACAATTATTAAAAATCCAGTTGAGTAAAAATACTATGAGACTATATCTCACTAATTGTATTATTACATCTAGAATTATCGATGGACAGTTTCCTAATTATCGTACGGTATTACAAAATAATTATGATAAAATAGTATTAGTAGAAGCCGATTTATTGAGATCTGCTTTATCTCGTGCTTATATTCTGGCTAATGAAAGATTACACGGAGTGTGTTTAGATTTTAAAACAAATAGGTTAAAAATTACTGCTACTAATATGGCACAAGAAAAAGCGGAAGAAATAGTGGATGTTGTTTATAAAGGTGAACATTTAAGTATAATTATTAATGTTAGATATCTCTTAGATGTATTGCAAATTTTAAAAAACGAAAATATTCGGATCTTTCTCATAGATTCAGAATCTAGTATTCAAATTAAAAGAGTTACGATTTATTCAGAGGATATGTATGTAATAATGCCAATGCAACTATAATGTAACTCCAAATATAATTTGATATTTTATAGTAAAAAAATTTAACTGCATATTTTTCGAGATACTAAATTAGTGATATATACTCCTAATAAGGATTTGTTAACAATTTAATTGTTATAGAAGTGAGAAAAATTAATGTCCAATACTTATGATTCTTCATGCATTAAGGTCTTAAAAGGACTTGAAGCAGTACGTACACGTCCGGGAATGTATATTGGAGATACAGAGGATGGTACGGGATTACACCATATGATCTTTGAAGTAGTTGATAACGCTATTGATGAAGCTTTAGCAGGTTACTGTCAAAATATATCCATTACTATTCATGCAGATCACTCTGTATCGGTACAAGATGATGGTCGTGGGATACCAACGGATCTCCATGAAGAAGGTATTTCTGCAGCTGAAGTTATTATGACCGTCTTACATGCAGGTGGAAAATTTGATCATACCTCTTATAAAGTTTCTGGGGGCTTACATGGAGTTGGTATTTCTGTTGTAAATGCACTTTCCGAGAAATTAGAATTAGTTATTCACCGAGAAGGAAAAGTATATTCTCAATTTTACTTTAATGGTTTTCCTCAAGCTTCACTACGTATAACTGGTTATACTAAACAAACGGGTACTATTATAAGATTTTGGCCGAGTTCTAAAATATTTAGTAATGTTAGTTTTAATTATGAAATTTTAGCGTCACGAGTTCGAGAACTGGCCTTCTTAAACTCAGGACTCTTAATTCGTCTGGAAGATCAACGTAATAATAGTAAGTGTTGTTATCAGTATACGGGGGGAATAAAAGCTTTTGTAGAGTATCTGAGCCAAAATCAACCACCAATTCATCCGAAAATATTTTTCTTTTCAGAAGAAAAGAAATCTATTCATGTTGAAATTGCTTTACTATGGAATAAAGAATTTAAAGAAAAAATTACCTGTTTTACTAATAATATTCCTCAAAAAGATGGAGGCACTCATTTATCTGGTTTTAGAACTGCTCTTACGCGTACTTTCAATGCCTATATCGAGAAGGAAGGATATAATAAAAAATCCAAAATTACTCTTACCGGAGAGGATACACGCGAAGGAATAGTAGCAGTACTCTCTGTAAAAGTTCCGGAACCCAAATTTTCTTCTCAAACAAAAGAAAAATTAGTTTCTTCTGAAGTGAAATGGGTAGTAGAATCCTTAATGCATGATCATTTAGTAGAATTTTTACTTGAAAATCCTCACGATTCTAAAATTATCGTCACTAAGATATTAGAATCCGCTCGATTACGTGAAGCCTCGCGACGGGCGCGTGAAATTACTCGACGTAAAGTAGTTGATATATTAGGGCTTCCAGGAAAACTAGCTGACTGCCAAGAACGTACTCCTCATAATTCAGAACTTTATTTAGTGGAAGGAGACTCAGCGGGAGGATCTGCTAAACAAGGTCGTAATCGTAAAAATCAAGCAATTTTACCATTAAAAGGAAAAATTCTCAATGTTGAAAGAGTAAAATTTGAAAAAATGATTTCTTCACAGGAAGTAGCATCATTAATTACAGCTCTAGGTTGTGGAATAGGAACATCAGAATATAATATTGATAAGTTGCGGTATCATCGAATTATTATTATGACTGATGCTGATGTAGATGGAGCTCATATTCGCACCTTATTACTAACATTTTTTTATCGTCAGTTTCCAGAAATTATTGAACGTGGTTATCTTTATATTGCTCAACCACCACTTTATAAGCTAAAAAAAGGAACGATAGAACAATATATCAGAGATGACCGATCTTTAGAAAAATATCTTCTTTCTTTAGCAGTTGAGAAAACTAGAATTTGTATTGCAAATGGAAATATTATTAGTGGAGACAAATTAAAGACTTTATTGTATGAATATCGTAATATCCAGAAACTCATAACTTTTTTAGAACCACGATATTCACGAAAATTATTAAATGTATTAATGTTTTACCCTATGCTCAAAGAAGTATCTGATAAAGAAGAAGTGAACAAGTGGATTCAAACATTAGTAAATAAACTTAATGAAACAGTTACTTATGGAGATTTATATGAGGGTAACATAAACTATAATAATGACTTACATCTCTATGAACCCGAAATAATTGCTCGCATACAAGGTAATATTATAAAATATATTATCGATTATTTTTTTCTCCAAAGTGGAGAATATAAAACAATGTGTGCGTTAGGAGAAAAATTACAAATATTACTTAACTCTAATGCCTTTCTTATAAAAGGATCTCATCGTAAGAATATCGAATCTTTTGATCAAGCTTTTGAATGGTTAATAAAAGATTCCCAAAATGGATTATCAATTCAGCGATATAAGGGGTTAGGTGAAATGAATCCAGAACAACTTTGGCAAACTACTATGGATCCTACTCATCGACGAATGTTACGTGTAACGATAAATGATGCTGTGGCAGCTAATAAAATTTTTTCCACATTAATGGGAGATGAAGTTGAACCACGCAAAAAATTTATTGAGTTAAATGCGCTTAACGCATCTAATATAGATATATGAAAAATATATCTTTATTCCTCCGGCCGTAAAGTAGGAAAAAGAATAACATCTCGTATATTGAACTTATTAGTGAATATCATTACTAGGCGATCAATTCCAATGCCCAGACCAGCAGTAGGTGGCATACCATATTCTAATGCTCTAATATAATCTTTATCATAGATATTCTTATTATATTGATGATTATTATGATCGGATTGATAATTACATCTTTGTTGTACAAAGCGGTTATATTGTTCTTCAGCATCATTTAGCTCCGAAAAACCATTGCCTATCTCATAACCATTAATAAATAATTCAAATCTTTCGCATAAAAAGGGATAGTTATCATGACTACGTGCTAATGGGGATACTTCAGTAGGATAATCTGTAATAAAAGTGGGATATATTAAATGTTTTTCTACCGCTATATCAAAAATTTCAGTTAGAATACGTCCATGACCCCAATGACTTTTGACATTAATTCCTAAACGTTGCGCAAATTTTTTCGTGAGATGAACATCTTCTAAAATATTTAGATTAATTTGCGGACAATATTTTAATATTGATTCTTTCATAGAAAGTTTAGTAAAAGATTTAGTGAAATCAAAGGTGTATTTTCCATACTGGATTATGGAAGTACCTAATATTTTTTGGCTTAAGTTTCTTAATAAGTTTTCAGTAATTTTAATCAGATCTTTGTAATCAGCATAAGCCATATACAGTTCCATCATAGTAAATTCAGGATGATGTCGTGTAGAGACTCCCTCATTGCGAAAATTTCGGCTTAATTCAAATATTCTTTCAAAACCACCTATTACTAATCGTTTAAGATAAAGTTCGGGGGCAATGCGAAGATATAAATTTATATCCAGAGCATTATGATGAGTAATAAACGGTTGTGCTCCCGCTCCTCCCGCTATTTTTTGCATTATAGGAGTTTCTACTTCTATGAAATTCTCTTTATCCATGAATTTTCTAATATTAAAGATAATTTTGGAACGTAAAATAAAAGTATCTCGTGACTGATCGTTAGTAATCAGATCAAGATAACGTTGTCGATAACAAGTTTCTTTATCTACTAAACGATGAAATTTATCAGGTAAAGGACGAAGTGATTTAGTCAACAAACGTATTTTCGTACAAGATATTGAAAGTTCATTAGTGTTAGTTTTAAATAAAATTCCCTCAGCACCAATAATATCTCCTAAATCCCAACTTTTAAATTCGTTATAATAAAAATTATGATCATAAATATCATATTTTATATATAATTGGATTCTTCCCTCTCTATCTTGTAGAGTAACAAAAGATGATTTACCCATAATACGTCTGGTTATAATACGTCCTGCTACTTTAATAACAATATTGAGATTTTTTAAATCAATCTTATTTTTATTACCAAATTTTAAATGGAGTTCACTAGAAAGATAAGTAGGACGAAAATCATTTGGAAATGCTATTCCCTGTTTACGTAATTCATGTAATTTTTTTCGTCTATTTTTGAACTCATCATTTAACTCATTTTTATTTAGAGATGAATGTGGTTTTTTAGACATTAATATGCCTCATAATCTAGCTTTTAAATTTTCTTCAAGAAATAAGTCTATTTCCCCATTTAAAACCGCTTGTATATTACGAGTTTCTATACCCGTCCGTAAATCCTTAATACGTGAGTCATCGAGTACATAAGATCTTATTTGCCTTCCCCATGCAATGTCCGGTTTATTTTTTTCCTGCGCCTGTTTATCTGCATTTCTTTTTTTTAACTCTAGATTATATAATTTAGCTTTCATTTGTTTAATGGCTTGCTCTTTATTTTTATGCTGAGAACGACCATTTTGACATTGTGTAACTGTTCCAGTAGGAATATGTGTAATGCGTACTGCAGATTCAGTACGATTGACATGTTGTCCTCCTGCACCCGAAGATCGATATACATCAATTCGTAAATCGGGAGAATTAAGCTCGATCTCTATATTATCTTTAACTTCTGGATATATAAATGCAGAACTAAAAGAAGTATGTCGTCTTCCACCCGAATCAAATGGACTTTTACGAACTAAACGATGAATACCGGTTTCACTCCGTAACCATCCAAATGCATATTCTCCTGAAACGCGAATTGTTGTACATTTTATTCCTAATTTTTCTCCTAACGATTCAGCAATAATTTCAGTACTAAATCTCTTTTTTTCAGCCCATCGTAAATACATTCTGCTTAACATATAAGCCCAATCTTGAGCTTCTATTCCGCCTGATCCTGCTTGGATATCTAGATAGCAGTTTTCTCGATCTTGTTCTCTATGAAAAAATTTCCTAAATTCTAATTCTCTTATCCTGTTTTCTATATTTTTGAGGTCAGTATATATTACGGGTAATATTTCAACATTATTTTCCTCGGTAGCTAATTCTAGTAAAGTTTGAGCGTCGTTTAACTCGCTGAAGAAAGCTTGTATCGCATCTAAAGTAGTTACTATTAAAGACCGCTGCTTATTTAAAGTACTTACTAATGAAATATTTTTCCAGGTTTTATTTTGTGCCAAAAGGATATTAATTTTTTTTAGATTTTCTTGAGTAGAGACATGATCAAAGATTCCTCCGTAGGATCTTACTACGTTTATAAAGTTGGAGTATCATATCTGTTAAATAGGAACTATCGAAAATATTTTTTGTCATTACAAACTCAGACTATCTCAATATAAGTAGATCATTTCACATAGTGTGAATATAAAAGATGAGAATCAATAATTCAAGTAGTTTGAATAACATTCCAAACAATATTAATTCTTCAAATATTTTTATGTTCTTGCGATACGTTACTTTTTTTAAAAAAAAAATTAAGATATTATATCATGATAGGGAGAATTTATACTCAGATATTTTGTGAATATTCTCCATAAGACACTATTTCTTGTTTTGTGCAAATCACCAGTTTTATTTATATAAATTATAAAATAAGTAATTTTTATATGAAGTTTATACAACATTTTACTTTACCTCTTTCATCTAGAGAATTACCGCTGACGTTAATGTCTATGGAAGAATGGTGTATTATTACTACTACAGGACCGGATGCTCTAAGTTATATGCAAGGACAGCTTACATCTGATATTAATCAATTACATATTAATCATTATTGTCACAGTGCTCACTGTAATGCTAAAGGCAAAATGTTGACTAACTTATTATTATTTTTTTATAAAGGACAGCTATCTTGGATAATACGAAATTCAGTACGGGATATTCAAATAGAAGCATTAAAAAAATATGCAATCTTTTCAGATTTTAATGTAACTTCACTGGATAGAACGGTGATTATAGGTATTGCAGGACACGAAGCTCAATCTACTCTTAATCAAATCTTTCCTGTATTACCTAGTATCCACTGTCCTGTAGTAGAAAATACTAGTAGTACGCTCTTACACTTTCCCCTTCCTAGTGATCGCTTTCTGATCATTACTAATCGGACTAGAGCCATAAAATTACAACAACAGCTATCTAAAAGATTTCTTATTCAATTTAATAATAGTAAACAATGGCTCGCTTTAGATATTGAAGCAGGGTATCCTATTATTGATCAGGATAATTCTGGTCAATTTTTTCCACAAGCCGCAAACTTACATTATATGAAAGCTATTAGTTGGACTAAAGGATGTTATATAGGTCAAGAAATGATATCTCGTGTTCAGTATCGAGGAATAAATAAACGTGCTCTTTACATGCTAGTATTTAAATCAATATATTTTCCTTCTTGTAACTATGTAATAGAAATGAAATGTAGTTTTGATAAGTGGAAAAAATGTGGTAAAGTTCTGGCTGCTTGTCGCGTACACAATGGACAAATATGGGTTCAAGCCATTCTAGATTATAATATACCTTCAGGTAGTAAATTACGTATTGCCGGATGTCAAGATCTTGTATCTCTACAATCTTTTTCTTATAAAGAAGAAAGAAATTCATAATTTTTTATGAGTTACTAAATAAGTATCTATACTTTCTTCTTCAAGAAGCAGGATAATGGGTACATAGTAGATTTTTGTCTCCAAAAACCTCATCTAATCGTTTGACAGGCGGCCAATATTTATTTTCCCTTTTTAAGGGAAAAAATGCTTGTTTTATACTATACGGATGATTCCATTTTTCTGCTAAATCATCTTTCGTATGTGGTGCATTCACTAGAGGATTATCATCGAGGGGCCAGTATCCTTTTACTATTAAATTTATTTCTTCCCGGATAGCTATCATTGCTTCAATAAAATTATCTATCTCAATTTTATCTTCGGATTCGGTTGGTTCAATCATCATCGTTCCCGGGACCGGAAATGATATGGTCGGTGCATGAAATCCATAATCTATAAGACGTTTAGCAATATCTATTTCTCCAATACCTATTTGAGATTTTAAGGGTCGTAGATCAATGATACATTCATGTGCTACGAGATTATTACGACCTGTGTATAATATAGGATATGTAGTACTTATTCTTTTAGCAATATAATTAGCATTGAGTATTGCTATTTCACTAGATAATCGTAATCCTTTTGTTCCCATCATTCGAATATACATCCAACATATAGGAAAAAGTGCGGCACTGCCGAAAGGAGCCGCACATACTGGATTCTCAGAATGTATCAGTCCCTTAATTTTTATTATTTTATGTCCTGGTAAAAAATTAGCTAGATGTTTTTTTACTCCAATGGGACCTACTCCGGGACCTCCTCCCCCATGAGGAATACAAAAAGTTTTATGCAGATTAAGATGAACAACATCTGCACCAATAGTGCAGGGATTAGTAATTCCAAGTTGAGCATTCATATTAGCACCATCGAGATAAACTTGTCCTCCATAGTGATGGATAATTTTACATATTTCAGTAATTTTTTCCTCGAAAATTCCATAAGTAGACGGATAAGTAATCATTAAACAACCTAAATTTTTCCCGCATTGTTCTGCTTTTCGTCTTAAGTCATTTAATTCAATATTACCCTGATTATCACAGCTAATAGGAATAACCTTCATTCCCACCATTTTAGCTGAAGCAGGATTAGTACCATGAGCTGAATTAGGTATAAGACATATATTACGATTATTTTCCTTTCTACTTTCATGATATCGTCGAAGGGTTAGAAGACCCGCATACTCTCCTTGTGCACCAGAATTAGGTTGGAGACTGAATGCTTTATAACCAGTTAGGAGCATAAACCAATTGGATAACTGAGAGATCAATTTTATGTAACCTCTTATTTGATCTATAGGACAAAATGGATGAATTTCAGTAAATTCAGGCCAACTAAGCGGAATCATTTCTACAGCAGCATTAAGTTTCATAGTACAGGATCCCAATGGAATCATTGAATAATTTAGAGCCAGATCTCTACATTCTAGTCTGTGTAGATATCTCATCATCGCTGTTTCACTATGAAAGCTATTAAAAATAGGATGAGTTAATATCGGTTCAGTACGTAATAAATCTGGAGGTAAGGATATACTATCATTATGTTGCTTTATATAATAATCCAGGAGTGTAAGATCTAATCCATGTCCGTCTTCTAAGAAGATAGAAAATAATGACATTATATCTTGGGGGGTAGTAGTTTCATCTAAAGTTATACCTACAGCATTATTTAGGTCATTACGTAAATTTACTCCTAAATTTAGAGCACGTAATAATATATTTTCCTTATCTTCGACTTCAATAGTTAGAGTATCAAACCAAGTCTGATGAGATAATTTTAATCCTCCAATTTGCAAACCTAGAGCTAAAATATCTGTTAACCGATTGATACGAGTAGCAATTCTTTTTAATCCTTCAGGACCATGATAAACAGCATAAAAACCTGCTACTATAGCTAATAGTGCCTGGGAAGTACAAATATTCGAAGTAGCTTTTTCCCGACGAATATGCTGCTCGCGAGTTTGAAGAGCCATCCGAAAAGCTATATTTCCTGATTGGTCTCGAGAAACCCCTATAATACGACCAGGCATGGAACGTTTATATTCTTCTCGAGTTGCATAAAAAGCTGCATGAGGACCACCATATCCCATGGGCATGCCAAAACGTTGTGCAGATCCAAAAACTATATCTGCTCCCTGTGTGCCGGGAGCCTTGAAAAGAACTAAAGACATAATATCGGCAGCTACAGTGACAATAACTTTATTTTTTTTAAGTTCAGGTATTAAAGATGAAAAATTATGAATTTTCCCAGTAGTACCTGTATATTGTAATAATATTCCAAAGATGTTTTTATAATTAAGAGCGTTATCAGGATAATCGATAATAATATCTATTTCTAAAGTACTAGCTCGAGTTTTGATGACATCTATAGTTTGGCGATGAACATCATTAGCTATGAAAAATCTATTAGTTTTAATGGAACTAATACGTTTGGACATAGCCATTGCTTCTGCAGCTGCAGTAGCTTCATCTAACAAAGACGCAGAAGCTATAGGAAGTCCTGTTAAATCGACAGTAATTTGCTGAAAATTTAGCAATCCTTCTAATCGACCCTGAGAAATTTCGGGTTGATATGGAGTATAAGCAGTATACCATCCGGGATTTTCTAATACATTACGTAAAATTACTGGAGGTATTATAGTGCCACAATAACCCATGCCAATCCAAGATTTAAAAATCTTATTTTTTTTAGCAATATTTTTTAATTCTAATAAAGCTAAATGTTCTGGTACTGCATTACACAAATGAGGAATGGTGGATAGCTGTATTTCTGGCGGTAGGACTGCCGTAATTAATTCGTGAAGAGATGAAATTCCAATTGTGGAGAGCATAGATTTTTGTTGTGCGCAACAAGGACCAATATGTCTCGTTATAAATGAATCTTCAAGTTTTTTTAAAGATTTTTTCATATCTAAATAAAATTTATGATAAGTTTTTAAAACTATTTTATAATAGTTTGATAATCAACTGCATTTAATAATAATTCTACTTCATAAGATTTAAAAGATTCTATTTTTAATATCCATCCCTGGTCATAGGGATGGGTGTTAATTAATTCAGGAGTGTTATTCAATAACATATTAATTTCTACAATTTTGCCAGTTAGAGGAGCATATATACTACTAGCAGTTTTTACTGATTCTGCTACCGCACAATCTTCTCCGATATTAAACACGGTACTAACTACCGGTAATTCAATAAAAACTATATCTCCGATTAAATTTTGTGCATAATCAGTAATACCCACCATATAAATATCAGAGTTTACAGAGAGTCGCTTTACCCACTCATGAGTGGATCGGTACTTATAATTTGATATAATTTTGGTCATGTTTTCTACTCTTATCTAATTAAGAAGTGTTTATCACTGGTAATCCATTACGAACAAAAACAGGTGGAGTCACTTCTACAGGAATTATTCTTTGATATTTAAGATTATGATTAGTAAAGTATACTACAGCTAATTTTCCAATGTTACATGGCACCCTTGCTAGAGCTATGCTATGACCTAAAGTGGGAGAATAACTGCCACTTGTAATTCTACCTATTTGTTTATTGCCACTTTTATCCATAAAACTAACTAAAAAATTTTTTCTTAACATGCCTTTTTCTTTCATTAATAATCCTACTAACTTCTTTTTATTATGGTCATATTTAATTCTTAAAGCATTTCTTCCTATAAAATTTCGGGGATATTTCCAACTAATTGTTCGTTCCATATTTGCTTCTAAAGGAGAAATACTTTCATCCATTTCATTGCCATATAGATTCATCCCTGCTTCAATTCGTAAGGTATCTCGTGCTCCTAATCCGGCCGGTAAAATTCCTACCCCTATTAATTGATGCCATAAATCTACCGCTTTTTCTTGCGGAAGAGCAATTTCATAACCTTTTTCTCCGGTATAACCTGTATAAGCAATAAATAATTCATCAATTTGTACGGTAGAAAATGGTAATAACTTTATCACAGCATTTAGTTGTTTTTGACTTAAAATGCTATGCATTTTTTTTTGTGCATTAGGTCCTTGTATAGATAGAAAAGCTAAATCTGTTCTTATTTTAAGTGTAACATTAAAATTAATAGCATGATAACTAATCCATGCTAAATCTTTACTGCGATTGGCGGCATTAACTACTACTCTAAAATAGCTTTCGTCTATAAAATAGACCATTAAATCGTCAATGATTCCTCCATCTTGATTTAACATTCCAGTATATAAAGCTTTTCCGGGATGTACTAATTTAGTTACGTCATTAGCTAATAGATATCGTAAAAATTTTCGAGTATTTGAACCATATAAATCTAAGATTAACATATGAGATATATCAAATATACCTGCATCATTCCGCACAGCTTTATGTTCTGTTATTTGAGAACCATAATGGAGAGGCATAATCCAGTTATGAAAATGAATCATTGTTGCGCCACATTTTTTGTGCTGCTCGAATAAAATAGTACGCTGTTGCATTTTTATTTAGTTTGTTAAAAAAAAATATTTATATATTACAAATAATTTAATAATACTTTTAGTAAAAATCCTAACAATAGGATTGTACTTATTACAATATTATTTATTCATTCTCATTATTTTTTCTATTTTAGCTATTTATTTTACTCCGTTATAAGTTTAATTTTAATTAACCGGGTCATTAATTAAATGATGGGATCTTTAATCATAATTCCAATATCTTTGAGCAACTTTTGGATAAGGTAATAGATATAGAATCTAGTTTGACTGTTAATACCATTCCTGGTTCAAGGATTATTACTATCATGACTTTCTATATCATGAAGATCTAGTCCTCACAAGGAGCTTAATCTATGCATAAAAAATACGTTATTATTGTTGATTAACTAGTTGATATAATGTCTTTCATTAATCCTAATTAAGATTAAATCTTATACTATTCTATTACATAGAAAATATTTATTTAGATATTGTTAATAGTTATATCGTTATATTGTACGAAAGCTGTTCATAAGGCTAATAAACTAATCTGGGTAAATAAATTTATCGTAGACCTTGATGAACTTTTTCATTGACTGGAAAAAGTGCGAGTTATATAAGTAGCCTAACCATATCATGCAGAATCATCAATCATTACTAAATTAACCTTATATAAAACTATTATGCGGAGAATATATAATTCCAGCATTATATTATTCTACTTAATCGTATTATAGGCAGTAAAAAAAGCTTAAAGTTTATTAAATACATAGAAAATTTAAACTTCTAGTTCATATTATAACATTCCAGGTTGAGCTAATTACATGGGACTGTGGTGTCCTAGGAACTGGATCAAGATTGATGAATTACATTGTTCTTCTACTAATTTAATTAAACGCATTTCATTTACCCAGAGTTTCTAATTACTAATTATATTAGGTAATTGGAGGATAAGATTTTTGTTCCGCGAAGCTTATTGAGAGGAGAAAAATATTTTTTTATTTTCATAGGATCTCATGAATTATGAGCTCTATAGAGACAGGAAAGTTATTTTTTCTCTATGACTAACCACGAGGTATATTTCAAACTAAGTTTAAAAAATATAATTTATGATTAAATATTTTTAATTTTAAGATATTGATAATATTAATCAAATATATTGAATAATATTTCATGGAATGATTGTTCTTCTTCTAGAAGGGGAGAATTATTTAACCAATAACAATCGTTTCCTATATAATCTGATCGATTTTTAGTTAGCAATTATTTCCTTTTATGAAGAAAAAGTCTGAGTAGGTATTTGATCTATTGTAAATAACGTCACAATTCTCCTCTTCTGAATTAAGGAGAATGATAATTTAATTTTTTTCTTCTATAAGTTTTGTGTTTTTATGTAAAATATTAACCCCCTGTAGAGTGCTAATTAAAGCTATGTCGGCACTACGATGAGCAAATAATCCTACCGTCACAACACCACTTAACATATTGATTTTTTCTTCTATTTCAAGAGGATTAACTATACATAAATTATATATATCAATAATAATATTTCCGTTGTCTGTAATAATACCTGTCCGATATTTAGGCATTCCTCCTAACTTTACTACTTCTCGCCCAATATATGCACGTGCCATAGGTATAACTTCTATAGGTAAAGGATTTTTTCTACCTAAAATATTCACTAATTTAGTAGGATCAGCAATACAGATAAATTTTTTCGATACTGCGGAAATTACTTTTTCTTGAGTTAGGGCACCTCCTCTACCTTTTATTAACTGTAAGTGTTTATTAATTTCATCTGCACTATCCACATAAATAGGAATCGATTCCACATCATTACAACTAAACACGGGAATGTTTAAACTTTTTAGTTGAGTAGTAGAATCATTGGAACTAGATACGGTGCCTTCTATTTGATTCCTAATTGTGCTTAAAGCACTAATAAAGTAACTTACTGTAGTTCCTGACCCTATACCTACTATTGAACCCGGAGTAACATACTTTAGAGCTGCCCATGCTGCGGATTGTTTTAAGTTATAGTTTTTCATAAGCTATGATACTCCTGTTTAGAACATGACTTAAATAATATTAGATTTATTATTTTGTTCTTTTATAATATTCCGTTGAAAAGTTTCTAATAAATCCCAATAAACATTTTGTAAGTCTTGACCTCTACTCCACCATCTTACAATGAAATTTAAAGAATTACTGTTAATTTCATGTAATCTTATAGTAATTTCCCGTTCTTTAATAATTCGGCAGTCTGCGTACACTATATCAGAGATAATTTTTTTTATTTTCTGAATATCTGAGTCTACAGCTACTCTTATTATCATTTCATATCGTCGTATTGGTTCACGAGAATAGTTAATAATATTACCCGAAATCACTTTTCCATTAGGAACAACAATAGTTTTACCATCTGCAGAAAGCATAGTAGTCGAAAATATTTGAATTTGTTGTACTCTCCCGTTAATTCCTCCTAAGTCTACGTATTCTCCTACTCGTAATGGTCTAAATATCACTAATAGGACACCCGCAGCTAAGTTAGATAGAGATCCTTGTAATGCCAAACCTACTGCTAAACCTGCTGCGCCTAGTACAGCTATAATGGAGGCAGTTTGCACTCCAACACGATTTAAGGCTGCGGTGACGGAAAAAGTAATAATACTATAGCGTAATACCATAGATAAAAAATCTGCTACTGTAATATCTAGATGACGAGCTAAAAATATTCGGTTAATACTTTTAGCAAAAGCGCTGGCCACTGCCATCCCAATACATATTATTGCTATTGCTGATATTACATTAATTATGTAACTAAATAATAGTGAATGATTATGCATCATCCAAAATCCGGCATCTCTAATACTTGTTATTACATCATTATTTGCCATACGATAATATCGTGTTAAAACACTATAATAGAAAGGGAGTTATACGAAAAAAGATAATTAAAAAAGATTAATTGCATTTAAGTTTCTAAATACGGTTTCTAACCGTGTAATCATACTGATCTGTCCCGCTCTGATCCAATTGCGGGGATCATAAAATTTTTTGTTAGGTTGGTACGGACCATCAGGATTACCTAATTGGCTTTGCAAATATGCTTTATTTTGCTTATAATAATTCAAGATACCCTGCCAAGTACCCCATTGGGTATCTGTATCAATATTAATTTTAACTACTCCATAACTAATAGATTCTTGGATCTCATTCAGAGATGAACCAGATCCCCCATGAAAAACTAAATTTAATGGATTCAGAGAGAGGCCATGTTTTTTACTTACATAATCTTGTGATTTTTTCAGGATACTAGGCATTAATTTAACATTTCCTGGTTTATATACGCCATGTATATTACCAAAGGAGGCGGCTATAGTAAAATTAGGACTAATTGGACTAAGTTTTTCATAAGCAAAGTTAATATCTTCAGGATGAGTATATAATTCTGTATGTACCGAATTATTATCTATTCCAACCTCTTCTCCACCAGTACATCCTAGTTCAATTTCGAGGGTCATATTTATTTTTGACATTCTAGTGAGATAATGACTACTGATGGATATATTTTCTTTCAAAGACTCTTGTGAGAGATCAATCATATGAGAAGAAAATAATGGTTTTCCAGTCTTCTTAAAGTACTTTTCTCCTGCATCTAACATACCATCAATCCAGGAAAGGAAATTTTTGGCACAGTGATCAGTATGTATCATCACTGGTACCCCATAATATTGAGCCATTTGATGAACATGTTGAGCTCCAGATATAGATCCTTGTACTGATCGTGTTTGTACTCGATCTTCTTTAACTCCTTTTCCAGCAATAAATGCTGCTCCATTATTTGAAAATTGGATAATGACGGGGGCTTTGACTCGAGCGGCAGTTTCAAGAACGGCATTAATTGAATCTGTGCCAATACAATTTACGGCAGGTAATGCAAATTGATAATTTTTAGCAATTGCAAATATTTTTTGTACATTACTTCCTGTGATCACGCCGGGTGGCACAAAATCTAATATTTTAGACATAAAATCATTCCTTACTAAATTCTTAGTATTTTATTATATTTTATATTTTAAATAAAAAGATTAATATATCGATATTTCATACTCCTAGAGTATTATTAATAATATAATGTTTAGCACGATCTTCTAGCATCCTAATAGCTGGTAATTTTTTTCCTTCTACAAATGCCAAAAAAGCACCTCCTCCAGTAGAAATATAAGAAAGATGTTTTTCTACTCCAAATAATTCAATTGCTGCTTGAGTATCTCCTCCTCCTGCAATAGAATAAGCATGGCTTTCTGTAATAGCCTCTGCTATCATTCTAGTTCCCGTGCTAAAATTCGGAAATTCAAAAACACCTACTGGTCCATTCCAAAGAATTGTTTTAGCTTTTTTTATAATGCTGGTCATAATTTGAGTAGTTTTTTCACCCCAATCCATAATTTCTTCATCAGAGTCTATTTCAGCAACACTTTTTGATAGGGCGGGTGAGATTTCAGAAAATTCAGATCCTACCCGAACATCTATGGGAATAGGTATGTAATAGCTATCTCGTAATATTTTAGCAGCTTCTACAAAATCTGGTTCATATAAAGATTCTCCTACTCGATTCTCAATTGCAACAAAAGTATTAGCAATTCCACCTCCTACAATTACTTTATCAGAAACTTGAGCTAGATAATTTAAAATATCAAATTTTGTAGAAATTTTTGATCCTCCTATTATAGCAACCATAGGTCTCTGCGGTTGTGTTACTGCTTTACTTAAAGCTTCTAATTCAAATTCTAACAGGGGGCCCGCACAAGCAATAGGTGCAAATTTAATTATCCCATATGTGGAAGCATCTTTCCGATGAGCAGATCCAAAAGCATCCATTACAAAAATATCGCATAGTGATGCATATTTTTTAGCTAAAAATTCGTCATTTTTCTTCTCTCCTTTATTAAATCTAACATTTTCTAGAATTACTACCTCATTTTGAGATATATCTAATCCTTCTAAATAATTTTTTTCTAACCGAATAGGACAAGAAATTTTTTTTTTCAATACTTCCACAATAGGACCAAGAGAAAATGATTTCTGATATTTTCCTTCTACTGGTCGTCCTAAATGAGACGTCACCATAATTCTAGCACCTTTTTTTAATGCTATTTTAATAGTGGGGATAAATGCGTTTATCCGGGCTTCTGATGTCACTATCCCCTCTTTATTAAGAGGAACATTTAAATCTGCACGAATAAAAACTCTTTTTCCTGATAGATTCAAATGTGTCATTTTCATTATAGACATAAACGATTATCTCTTAGATAAATAAAAATAAGAATTTTCTTTTTCACTCCAACAGTACATCTTATAATGTACTTCTTATCATTACTAAATGTGTATCTCATTAATTTACTTCATTTATTATAACCTCATCTGAATTTTTATGATCTGATTACTAGTTTTAGTGTAAATAATAACTATTTTTTGCGCAAAGTAGAGGAGTAAAATATATTTATACTAATATTGGTCCGGATAGCTATTTAATCTCCTCCAAAAATTTTTTATCTTATGTTTTTTTCTCTTTTTTTGATCATTAATTTTCCATGATTCTTAATATTAAGGGAAAGAAAAATATTATTTCTTTTTATTGAAGAATATTTGAAGCGATAAATTACTAAAAACATTATTTAATTTTGTCGGGAATTGTTTTGATACCTATCACTTACTATTATAGTAGTTGGTACTTGGTATGATTGAATCTAATTCAGACGTCTTAGTCATTTACTTATCTCTCAAGTAGAAGGAGTATTAGAGATGGATGACTTGGATCCAGTCGAAGTATTACTTTTCTATATTATATTTTATTTAAATATAATTATTAATTTTAATGTAGTAAGTAAAGAAGCGTGCTACCATAGGAATATCTTTTGATACTTTGCGTCCTCTATTTGTTATCCGAAATATTAACAATGACCATAATAACAAATCTTGTTCCGTTAATTTTTTAATATAAAAATATTCATAATCTTAGTTAATTTTTTTCTCATTATTTATTCTTTCTAGTCTAATGTATATTTTTTTTAAATACTGCTTCACGTTTCGTCTCGCGATCTAGTACTAATCCCACGATAAAAATTATCTCTTCCTTTATTACCATCTTTCTGGTATGCTTTTACTTAAGAACTATTTACTATCATCTGGTATAAGAATATTTTGCTGATCTTATTATCATTGTATTAATATATTTTAACCAAAACTGACAATTAAAAATTATAAAAATGTTCTTTTTCCTCTAACGTAAAGTAATTTTTACGTAAAATGTAAATAGAAAAACATATTTAATTTAAATGACCTCATTAATAATTTTTTTTAACTTCCTCCAATAATCTCTTAACTTTGGTTAGAAATTAATTTTTTTACTGTTTTAATAACTTCTTGTACTGTCAAACTAAAGTGTTGAAAAATTTTTTCTGCAGATCCAGATTCTCCAAAGGAATTAATTCCTAATATTGATCCATGAAACCCTATATATTTATACCAATAATCTTTAAATCCAGCTTCAATAGCTATACGGAGAATTACTCGGGACGGTAATACCATTTCTCTATAATCCGGATCTTGTTTATCAAAGACATCCGTAGATGGCATCGACACTACTCGCACTTTATATCCTTCGTTAGTTAATGAAGAATAAGCAGACGTAGCTAATTGTACTTCCGACCCGGTAGATATTAAAATAACATCTGGTATTCCAATACATGTTTTTAAAATATATGCTCCTTTATTAATGTTCTTTATTTGTTCTGGCGATCTATCTTGATGATATAATGTTTGACGAGATAATATCAAGGCCGTAGGACCATTATTACGTTCTATTGCATATTTCCAAGCTACTGCAGTTTCGACTTGATCACATGGTCTCCATGTACTTAAATTAGGTGTCATACGTAAGCTCGCTAATTGTTCGACAGGTTGATGAGTAGGTCCATCTTCTCCAATTCCAATCGAGTCATGAGTATAAATCAATATTTGATTAATTTTCATTAATGCGGCCATGCGTACGGCATTACGCGCATATTCTACAAACATGAGAAATGTTGCTGTATAAGGTAAAAATCCTTTATGTAGAGCTATTCCATTTGCTATCGCAGTCATTCCAAATTCACGAACCCCATAATGAATATAATTTCCATTATTATTCTTATGAATCGATATACTACCTGTCCATGAAGTTAGATTACTTGATGTTAAATCTGCCGATCCTCCTAAAAATTCGGGTAACATTTTTCCTAAAAATTGTAAGGTCTTTTGCGAAGATTGTCGACCTGATAGATTATCAGGCTGGAGCTGAAGTTGTTCAATAAAATTTTGAACGTTATTATGCCAATTGACAGGGAGAATATTATGTTGACGACGTAAAAATTCTGATGCTAACTGAGGAAAACTTTTTTGATAGTGAGTAAATTTCTTATTCCATATTGCTTCCTTTTTTCTACCTGATTCTTTTGCATCCCAGTGGGAATAAATTTCTTGAGGAATAAAAAAAGATGGATAAAACCATTCTAAATAATGTCTAGTAGCTTCTACTTCCTCTGCTCCTAAGGAAGATCCATGAATTTGATGTGTTCCTGCTTTATGCACCGAGCCAAAACCAATAATGGTTGTACATATAATAAGTGATGGCTTATCAATAAAACTTTGAGCTACTTTAATGGCTTGACTTATAGATAATGAGTCATGACCATCTACTTTATCTATTACATGCCAGCCATAAGATTCAAATCTTTTTGCTGTATCATCTGTAAACCAGCCCGATACTTTTCCATCTATAGATATACCATTTTTATCGTAGAAAACAATCATCTTTCCTAATTTTAAAGTACCTGCTAAGGAACACACTTCATGTGAAATTCCTTCCATAAGACAACCGTCACCTACAAAAACATAAGTATAATGATCTACTATTATATGGTCTGCTTGATTAAACTGCGCAGCTAAGGTTTTCTCGGCTATAGCCATTCCAACTGCATTTGCTAACCCTTGTCCTAAAGGACCAGTAGTAGTTTCGACTCCAATAGTTTGAAAATTTTCTGGATGTCCAGGAGTTTTAGAATATAATTTTCTAAAATTTTTTATTTCTCTTAATGGTAAATTATATCCCGTTAAATGAAGAAGACTATAAATTAGCATTGAAGCATGTCCATTAGAAAGTACGAACCGGTCTCTATTGAACCAATCAGGATTGGTAGGATTATGATTTAAATAATCTCTCCATAAAACTTCTGCAATATCTGCCATTCCCATAGGAGCACCAGGATGTCCGGATTGTGCTGTTTCAACAGCATCTATAGTTAGGATACGAATGGCATTAGCAAGCATTTTACGAGAAGGTCTTTTCATTTCTTCCATATAATTTTAATTTCAACCAGAAATATTCTTCTTAAGAAGAAATTCTAACATCTTAAAAGTTTTTTTTTGAGAAAATAATCACATTTTATATGATATATGTATTTAATTTTTATTTAAAACGATCTTACTGTTTAAGATAGAAATAATCATTTGGTATCGATTATACAAAAAGTATTAATTAATATAAATTTGCTAAATTATTTTATGATACTCATAATATCACTCAAACCTTCACAATACCTAACAATAAAATTTTATCTATGTAATAAACAGAGAAAAAATTATTTCAAATTATATTGCTCAAATTAAACTAGTATTATTCTACTTCAGTTTTTAAATAATTTTACTTTTGGATTTTATATAGACAAATATATATCTTTGAATTCGATAATACTAGGTTAGATATTTAATAGCAGGAAATCATATTCATGATATCTTCTGGTACAATTAAGAGTTTTGTACGACGTGCTCGTACCAAAAAAAAATATCAACAAGCTATAGCTGATTATTGGCCGGAGATGGGAATAACCTATAAAAATCAGCTGCTGGTAGCTAAAAATTTTTTTCTTAATGAACAACAATTATTATTAGATATTGGATTTGGAATGGGAACTGGATTGGTAACACAAGCTTTAACTAACCCGAAAACTAATTTTCTTGGAATTGAAGTTTATTTACCCGGCATAGGATCCTGTCTAAAATTAGCACATAAATCTAGAGTTATGAATTTACGTATTATATGTTCTGATGTAGTTGATGTACTTGAACGGATGATTCCAGATAACTCTCTCTTTAAAGTACAGCTATTTTTTCCAGATCCCTGGAAAAAAAAACGACACTATAAAAGACGTTTACTCCAAAAAGATTTTGCTGAATTAGTTTTACGTAAGTTAATTCCACAAGGAATTTTTCATATTGCTACTGATTTTGAATCTTATGCTGAGCAAATAATTACCATAATGAATAACATTTCGGGATATAATAATTTATCGGTTAATCAAGATTATGTTTCCCGGCCTTTTACTAGACCTTTCACTAAATTTGAAATTAGAGCACAGCGGTTAGGTTATATAATAAGAGATATAATGTATGAAAAACTTTCATCCTTTATCTCTTAGAAATAGAAAATAGATTTCATCTTTTATCAAAAATAATTTGTAATTTTTTACTCTCACTTCATTAAGTGGGCATTAATAAGAACTTAAATAAGTAAAATTTTTTTTCGCTTCCAATATAAATATAGTTTTAGTCTATATATGAAAACTCCCTTAGATCTAAATTTGAGAAAAAACAACATTTTCCATAATTTATAATACTGGCCATAATTTTGGAAAAATATTAAGTCCTAAAACATTTAAAAAATGTATCAGTAATACTAGCACCCATGGTGATAAATCAATACATCCTAGATGAGGAATATGATTACGTATAGGAGATAAAATAGGTTCCGTTAATTGCGTTAAAATATGAGCAAGAGGATGATATCCTTGAGTGATTAATTTTATAATACCTTGAATGAGTATTATCCATAAGACTAAAGATCCAGCTATTTTAATTAAGCTGAGAATACCTATCACAAAAATATTCATAGATATGAATTCATATTTTTTTCCTAACAGGAAAATCAAAGTCAGATATTTAATAACTGTCAGGAAGAAAGCTATTACAATAGAATTAATTTCTAAAGTGTGAGAGGAAAGAGTAACTAAATATTGGAAAGGATGCAATAATGGTTGGGTAATTTTAATAATTAATTTAACCAGGGGATTATAATAATCTTCTAATACTAAAATCATCCAACAACGAAGTAGTAACATTATTATGTATAAATCTAGAATAGTTTTAATCATAACAAATACTATAAGCATTTATTTTAAACCTGAATCCTTTTCTATGATAGATAACAACAACTAAAAGTTATCCATCCATGTGAACTGACGAAATTGAAAATACATGTTTTTATGCATAATAGCTAGAGCAAATATCTAATCGACTCATTCTATCTCCTCATACACTATCAATTCTATATTTTTGTTCTCTAATTAGAACAAAAACTCCTTCTGATAATTTAGATTATCCCCTCCTCATTCTAGGGAGGACGTCCTCTAAAAATATTTAATAGTCATTATTACTCGTAAACTTATTCTACAATAGTAAATTATGAAAAAAATTATTTAATAAAATATAATCTCTATTTATTTCTCTTCATTTGATAAGAAGAGAAAATATCTGCTGAATGTTGAAACCTTTATTATAATTTGGAACAAATTTTACCATTAAGTTACTATATATTACACTGTTTTCGTTACTTAGTCGACTATTATGTTTTTTTATAATGAGTAGAAAAATATATTTTCTCAGATCTTTCTTCTGGTCACCCATTCTTAGTTCAAATGAATTATTTCGATATCTTGAGTAGGAGAGAAGTTTTTGACTTTTTATAATTTTTTTAAAATTTTATTGACTATTTTAGGTTTTTTGAACAGAAAAAGGTAGATGGGTAATAATCTCTATTAGATGGAGATCTCTTTGGTGCTATTTTTCTCCTTAAATATATCTAACGTTGATTTTTTTATGATATAAAAAACTCATATAATAAAAAAATTTAAGTACTATATATCTTTATTTATTTTGATATGCCATAAAAAGCTTTCTAAAATTAGAGCCGCAGAAAGTGAATCTATATTCTCTTTAGTCAGAGACTTCCATCCTCTCCGGATAAATAATTGATTACGTGCTTCTACCGTGGTTAATCTTTCATCATGAAATTGGATAGGTCTTTTAAATTTAATTTTGATTTGGTTTGCAAACCACCGGGTATATCGAGTTACTGATTGTTCAGTGCCATCCATATTTAATGGAAGTCCTATAATAATAGTATCTGGTTGCCATTGACAGATATGGATCTTAATTTGCTGCCAATCTGGTTCCCGATTAATTGTTTTAAGAGATACTAAAGGAGTTGCCGTGTTAGTAATGTTTTGTCCTATGGCTATTCCAATACTTTTAGTACCAAAATCAAATGCTAAAATTGTCTTAAATGTCATTTTATTATCTCTTATTTATTGTATTTTCTATCATATCCATGATCATGACGGTGATAGAAATAGAACATTGGGCTTCAATTTCTTGTACTCCAGTTGGACTAGTAATGTTAATTTCTGTTAATTTATTTCCAATAATATCTAATCCTACAAATAATAAACCCATTTCTTTGAAACTAGAACTTACGCTTCTCGCAATTTCCCAATCTATTTTTGATAAAGATTGAACTTTTCCATATCCTCCTACTGCTAGATTGGCGCGTATTTCACCAATCGGGGGAATTCTTGCTAAACAATATTGTACTGGCTCTCCATTCACTATAAAGACTCTTTTATCACCTTTTATGATATCAGGAACAAAAGATTGAACCATACAGTAATTATTACCATAATTAGTCATGATTTCAATGATGACTGATATATTAGGATCATTCTTGGTTAACCGAAAAATGGATTCTCCTCCTTTACCATCTAAGGGTTTTAAAATAATCTCTCCATGCAGACGACAGAAATTATATATTATTTTTTTATTACTGGTTACTAAACTATCGGGAATAAAATGAGGAAAGCAAGATACAAAAATTTTTTCATTACAGTCACGTAAACTACGGGGTTTATTGACTATTAAAGTTCCTGTATTTTCGGCACGTTCCAGAATATGTGTAGCATAAATAAATTCTGAGTCTACCGGAGGATCTTTACGCATTAAAATAACATTCAGATCGTTAAGATTAATATGATGTTCAGGACCAAATGAATAACAAGGAGATTGATCTTTTATAATAGAGATTGTTCTGGTTAATGCACAAGCAACTTCATTACATAGATATATGTCATGAAGTTCCATATAAAAAATTTTCCACTTACGTCGTTGAGCTTCTATCAAAAGAGCTAAGCTCGTGTCTTTTTTTAGATTGATCTGAGATATAGGATCCATTACAATACCTAGTTTAATCATTTCTTAGTCTCTAATAAAATTTTATACTGTTTATTGTATTATGGCATCAAGGAGGTATATTCGGCGTATTTTTATGTTAGTTTATGATTATTCTTGTTAAGAATAAAAAATAGACCAGTGCCAATCTACCTTTCAGGTAAATAAAATTATTCTGAAATTAATACTTTTCGTAAATAAATTCTACTCACCAGATATTGGTTATTTTCACTAATAAAATAAATAAGTATTTTCCTCTAACTTTATGATTATTCCTTTAAGAAACAAATTTTATCTGTTTGTTCCCATGAAAAATGAGATCTGCCAAAATGTCCATAAGAAGCCGTATCGCGATATATGGGTTGTAACAAGTCTAACATACTTATTATCCCATATGGTCTCAGATCAAAACATTTTCGTATCAGATAAATTAAGTATTCATTAGATTTTTTACCAGTACCAAAGGTTTCTACCATAATAGAAGTTGGTTGCGAGATTCCAATAGCATACGAGACTTGGATCTCACATCGATCAGCTAAACCAGCTGCTACAATATTTTTTGCTACATAACGAGCGGCATATGCTCCAGATCTATCTACTTTAGAAGGATCTTTACCAGAAAATGCTCCGCCACCATGACGAGCCATGCCCCCATAAGTATCTACAATAATTTTTCGACCTGTTAAGCCACAGTCTCCCATAGGACCACCAATTACAAATCTTCCAGTAGGATTTATAAAATATTTAGTATTATGATTTAACCAGTGAGGAGGAAATACCGGTTTGATAATTTCTTCCATAATTGCTTCCTGTAGCTGAAGATAGGCTATTTCCTCACTATGTTGAGTAGAAAAAACTACTGTATCTACCCCTATAATTTTTCCACTATTATATTTAAAAGTTACTTGACTTTTGGCATCCGGACGTAACCAAGGTAGGATTTTCATTTTTCGTAATTCAGACTGTCTTTTTACCAAACGATGAGCGTAAGTTAATGGAGCGGGCATCAATACATCGGTTTCATTAGTCGCATAACCAAACATTACCCCTTGATCTCCTGCTCCTTGTTCCCACGATTGAGAACGATTAATACCTAAATTAATGTCGGTAGATTGTTTTCCTATGGCATTGATTACTGCACATGAATTAGCATCAAAACCCATGTCGGAGTTAACATAACCAATTTTACGTACTGTATCACGAACAATATCTTCAATATCGACCCACGCAGTAGTAGTAATTTCTCCCCCTACTAATACCATCCCAGTTTTAACGTAGGTTTCGCATGCTACACGTGCTCTAAAATCTTGCTGTATTATTGCATCTAATACGGCATCAGAAATTTGATCGGCAATTTTGTCAGGATGACCTTCAGATACAGACTCAGAAGTAAAAAAGTATTCAGACATTTTATTGCATTATCCTTATAACATCCATCTTGAAAAGAAAAAATTGATACGATAAAGGCCCTTTATAATCTAACTCAACATAAGCGCTAATATGTAGCAGATAAATAAAATTTATTTTAATTTTAAAATAAATTATCAATTTTCACAATTGACAAATTTCCTGTTAGGGAAAAATAGAAAAAAATATGTTGAGTAAGAAAATTTTTTTCTTGAACCCCTTGATGAGTTCAAAAGGAGCCCCACTTTTTAAGTATTAAAGTCCTGAACCTATATAAAAAAAAGTACGGGCTCTTGAAAAAATAATAATTGAGTCCTTATGAAAAGGTTCATAGCTATATTGACGACGAAATTAGTGGAGACGTTCAGATGGGTAAAATTATTGGTATTGACTTAGGAACCACCAATTCTTGTGTGGCAATTATGGAAGGTGGAAAACCTAGAGTATTAGAAAATGCTGAAGGAGATCGTACTACACCTTCAATAATAGCGTTCACTCAAGACGGAGAAACCCTAGTAGGTCAGCCCGCTAAGCGTCAGGCGGTAACTAATCCACAAAATACGTTATTTGCTATTAAACGTCTGATTGGACGAAAATTTAAAGATGAAGAAGTACAACGAGACGTAAATATTATGCCGTATAAGATTATAGCTGCTGCTAATGGTGATGCCTGGTTAGATATTAAAGGAAAAAAAATGGCACCACCTCAAATTTCTGCCGAAGTTTTAAAAAAAATGAAAAAAACAGCGGAAGATTATTTAGGAGAATCTATTACTGAAGCAGTGATTACTGTTCCCGCTTACTTTAATGATGCACAACGTCAAGCAACTAAAGATGCAGGGAGAATTGCCGGTCTTGAGGTGAAGCGTATTATTAATGAACCAACTGCAGCTGCATTAGCTTATGGATTAGATAAGACTAAGACTAATCGTACTATTGCTGTCTACGATTTAGGAGGAGGAACTTTTGATATTTCTATTATTGAAATAGATAATGTAGATGGAGAAAAAACTTTTGAAGTGCTAGCTACTAATGGCGATACCCATCTAGGTGGAGAAGATTTTGATAGTCGTCTTATTAACTATTTAGTATCAGAATTTAAGAAGGACCAAGGCATTGATTTACGTAATGATCCCCTCGCTATGCAGCGTTTAAAAGAATCTGCTGAAAAAGCTAAAATTGAACTTTCGTCTGCACAACAGACAGATGTGAATCTCCCATATATAACGGCGGATTCTAGTGGTCCAAAACATTTGAATATTAAAGTTACTCGTGCAAAATTAGAATCTTTAGTAGAAGATTTAGTCAATAAATCTATTGAACCAGTAAAAATTGCATTAAAAGATGCGGGCTTATCGGTGGGTGATATTGATGATGTAATCTTAGTAGGTGGACAGACTAGAATGCCAATGGTTCAAGCCAAAGTAGCCTCTTTTTTTGGTAAAGAACCGCGTAAAGATGTTAATCCTGATGAAGCAGTTGCTGTTGGGGCTGCAGTTCAAGGAGGGGTATTAGCAGGTGATGTTAAAGATGTGTTGTTATTAGATGTTACTCCTTTATCATTAGGCATTGAAACGTTGGGAGGAGTAATGACTTCTCTTATTGCTAAAAATACTACTATTCCTACTAAGCATAGTCAAGTCTTCTCTACAGCAGAAGACAATCAATCGGCTGTTACTATTCATGTCTTACAAGGAGAACGAAAGCGTGCAGCAGATAATAAATCTTTAGGTCAATTTAATCTAGATGGCATATATTCAGCTCCCCGAGGAATTCCACAAATTGAAGTAACCTTTGATATTGATGCTGATGGTATTTTACATGTTTCAGCAAAAGATAAGAAGAGTGGAAAAGAACAGAAAATTATTATCAAAGCTTCTTCCGGATTAAATGAAAAAGAAATCCAAAATATGGTTCGAGACGCTGAATCACATGCTGAAGCAGATCGTAAATTTGAAGAATTAGTACAATTACGCAATCAAGCCGATCATTTATCACATAGCACCCGTAAACAACTACAAGAAGTAAGTAGTAAGTTATCTTCTGATGATAAAAAGAATATTGAAAAAGCATTAGAAGAACTAGATTCAGTAGTGAAAGGAGAAGATAAAGCTTCAATAGAAGCTAAAATACAATCTTTGATCCAAATATCAAGTAAATTAATAGAGCTTTATAAAACAGAAGAACAATCCCAGGATGATTCTGTGACAAGAGGATCCGCTTCCCAGAAGGAAAACCGAAAAGATAAAGATGTGGTAGATGCGGAGTTTGAAGAAGTAAAAGAAGATAAAGATAAAAAATGAAAAAAATATTTACCGGATTCATGAATGCGGTATAAGGATACAATTACTAATCTTAGTAGTAAGATTTAGACAGAAGCATCTAGTGGTATGTATTTGCAGTACCCTTTAATTATATTAAGGATAGTAGGATCTTCGAAATGGCAAAAAAAGATTATTATGAAATTTTAGGCGTTTCGAAATCCGCAGATGAACGTGAGATAAAAAAAGCCTATAAACGATTAGCTATGAGATATCATCCGGATCGTAATGCTGGTAATAAAGATGCAGAATCTAAGTTTAAAGAAGTTAAAGAAGCATATGAAATTCTCATTGATTCTCAAAAAAGATCTGCATATGATCAATATGGACATGCTGCGTTTGAACAAGGTACAGGTAGTTATGAAACTGAATTCAGTAACTCTAGTACTGATTTTAGTGAAATTTTTGGAGAAGTTTTTGGAGATATTTTCGGAAGTAGTCGTCGTCAACATCGTGCCTCAAGAGGTTCTGATTTACAATATACCCTAAGTCTTACTTTAGAGGAAGCCGTTCGCGGGGTAACGAAAGAAATACGTCTTCCCACCTTAGAACGTTGTTCTAATTGTAAGGGAAAAGGTTGCAAATTAGGTACTTCTCCCGTCACATGTTCTACTTGTCAGGGTAGTGGACAAATTCAATTACGTCAAGGGTTTTTTACCGTCCAGCAAACTTGTCCTTACTGTCACGGGCAGGGAACACTTATTAAAGATCCATGTATATATTGTGGAGGACGAGGAAGAGCAGAAAAAAATAAAATTCTATCCGTCAAAATTCCGGCGGGAGTAGATAATGGAGATAGAATCCGTTTATCAGGAGAAGGAGCAGCAGGAGAGCGTGGATCTTCAGCTGGAGATTTATACGTTCAAATTGAAGTAAAAAAACATCCCATTTTTGCAAGAGATAAAAATAATCTGTATTGTGAAGTTCCAATTAGTTTTGGAATGGCTGCTCTAGGAGGAGAAATAGAAGTTCCTACTTTAGGAGGACGTATAAAAATAAAAGTTCCAGCCGAAACTCAAACTGGAAAATTATTCCGTATGCGAGGTAAAGGAGTTAAATCATTACGGGGGGGATTTACGGGAGATTTATTGTGTAAAATTGTAGTGGAAACTCCGGTTAATTTAAATGAACGACAGAAAGAAATATTACGTGAATTAGAAAATAATATTAATTATTCTTCGGGAAAACATAATAACCCCAGATCCAGAACTTTTTTTGAAGGGGTAAAAAAATTTTTTGATGATTTAACTCGCTAAACTAATCAAGTTATAAAGATATTCCTCTTACATCTTAATAAGATGTTTCATTAAGTTAGATTTATGACGAGCTGCTTTATTTTTATGTATCAATCCTTTAGTAGCTAGTCTATCTACAATAGGTTGCATAATATTAAAGGCGTTGGTTGCTGATAATTTATCACCTATCTTTATAGACGAATAAACTTTTTTAATAAAAGTTCGTAACATAGATCGCTGACTTACATTTTGTTTACGACGTTTTTCTGATTTAATTATTCTTTTTTTAGATGATTTTAGATTAGCCAATGTTTAATATCCTCTTTCTTACTTCTTAACAAGAAGTATGCATTGTGGTTTTATTTTGTCAATATTATTTATTAAGTGATAATTAATCATAGGTATATTTTACTACGATATAAGTAATATCGAATTACCGAAACTCAAATAACGAGTAGTGATCTTAAGATGTTTTTTTAGATATTAAAATCTACCTAATAGGGAATAATATAATTACTTAATATGACCTCGATCAAATAAATATTTAAGGTAAGAACTAACATTAATTGATCTTAGATAAGATTTTGGTACTAATTATTAATATCAATTATTTTATAGTAAAGTTTACTTAAATTATATAAAAAGTAAAAATATTGATTCTAAAATAAGAAAAAATTCTAAAATAACTAAATTATATTTAACAAAATATATTATGTTATTATGGATAGAAAAATTAGCAATTTTTAATGAATAGACATCATAACTTTTGCCATGACAAATAACTTTAAATCAACATTAAATCTTCCTGACACCAGTTTTTCCATGCGAGGAAATCTGGCTCAAAAAGAACCTAAAATAATTCAGAAATGGGATGATGATAATCTTTATAAATTAATACGTAATGCTAAAAAAGATAAACCGTTATTTATTCTTCATGATGGTCCTCCATATGCCAATGGCAATCTTCATATGGGGCATGCAGTTAATAAAATTATTAAAGACATAATTATAAAAGCAAAAGGTTTATCCGGTTTTGATTCACCATATATTCCGGGTTGGGATTGTCATGGATTACCTATTGAATTAAAAGTAGAAGAAAAAATAGGAAAACCAAATCATACAGTAAGTGCCGAAACTTTTCGAAAAGCATGTCGTACATATGTAACACAACAAATAAAGATTCAAAAAAAAGAGTTTATACGAATGGGAGTACTGGGAGATTGGAACAATTCATATCTCACTATGGACTTTGCTACTGAAGCTAACATAATAAGATTATTAGGCACCATAATTTCTAAAGGTTATATCGTTAGAGGTGATAAACCAGTATATTGGTGTATTAAATGTTGTTCAGCATTATCAGATGCCGAAGTTGAATATCAATTAAAATCTTCCCCAGCTATTGATATATTTTTTTATGCTAAAGATAGAGAAAAAATTAAATCGATATTCAAGGTAATAAATGTGACCGGACCTATTGGATTAGTTATTTGGACTACTACTCCATGGAGTTTACCCGCCAATCAAGCGGTAGGGGTTCATAGGAACGCATATTATCAGTTAGTACAAATTAAAGATCGTGCTATAATTATAGCAAAAAATTTAAGTGATAAATTTATACAGCGCATAAATCTCGATAATTGGAAAGTCATTGGTGAAGTTTCTGGAACGTATCTGGAATACCTGCAGTTACATCATCCTTTTATGGAGTATAATGTTCCCATAGTGTTATCCCCACATGTAAGTTTAGATGAAGGAACTGGAATTGTCCATATAGCTCCCAGTCTGGGAGAAGAAGATTATCTTGTCGGCATTAATTATAAACTTAATCTAGAAAATATAATTGAACCTACTGGATGCTATAAACATAATACTTATCCGGATCTAGATGGAATTCAAATATTTAAAGCCAATCCAATTATCATAAATATTCTGCAACAAAAACGAGTCTTATTAAAGATAGAAACTATTCAGCATAGTTATCCCTATTGTTGGAGACATAAAGAACCTATTATATTTCGCACTACTGGGCAGTGGTTTCTTAATATAGAACACGAACAATTAAGAAAAAATTTATTAAACCAGATAAGTGAAATACAATGGAAGCCTAGCTGGGGAAAAAACCGTATGAGACATCTAATTAGTTCTCGACCAGACTGGTGTCTTTCTCGACAACGTACCTGGGGCATTCCAATCCCATTATTTGTTGAAAAAAACAATGGTCAGTTACATCCAGATACCGTGTGTATAATCGAAAAAGTAGCTCAATTAGTAGAATCTAAAGGAATTCAAGCTTGGTGGGATTTAAGTTCACAATATTTAATAGGAAAAAAAGATACTGAAAAATATATTAAAGTATTAGATACCCTAGATGTATGGTTTGATTCTGGTTCAACTCATATAATTTTACTGCAAAATTTTTATAATATGACGAAACACAAAGAAGTAGATCTTTTTTTTGAAGGTTCAGATCAATATCGAGGGTGGTTTATGTCCTCCCTAATAATTTCCACTATTTTAAATAATAAAAATCCTTGTAAAAAAATATTAACACATGGTTTTGTAGTAGATAGTCAGGGAAGAAAAATGTCTAAAAGTGTAGGAAATACTATTAGTCCTACAGAAATAATGAATAAATTTGGTAGTGATATTCTACGATTATGGATTGCCTCTACAGATTATACTCGGGAAATAGTGATGTCTCAAGAGAGCATTAATCGTTCGGTAGATATTTATCGTCGTATTCGTAATACAATACGTTTTTTACTAGCAAATATAAATGATTTTGATCCTGAGACGCAGCAAGTAAATATTAAAAATATGATAGCATTAGATCGGTTGATGTTACAAAAAGTACACTTAACTCAGAATAATATTATTAATGCTTATGAAAATTATGAATTTCATAAAGTAGTACAAAATTTAATGCAATTTTGCTCTGTAGAGCTAGGTTCTTTTTATCTCGATATAGTAAAAGATCGACAGTATACGAGTAAAAAAAATAGTTTATTACGTCGCAGTGGTCAAACAGCTATGTTTTATATAGTTGAGGCTATGGTACGATGGTTAGCTCCTGTTATATCTTTTACAGCAGATGAAATCTGGGATGTGATGCCAGGCCAGCGGAGTCAATACGTATTCACAGAAGAATGGTTTGATCATGGGTACAAGGATCTTAATGAAGATCATCTGGGTAATAATTCTTTCTGGGAAGAATTAATTGTTCTTCGCAATGAAGTAAATAAAGTTCTGGAACAGATGCGCTCTGATAAAAAAATTAAGGAATCACTTTCCTCCGTTATTGAGTTATATGCATGTGGTTCAATAGAAGAAAAATTAAAAATATTAGGAAAAGAATTAAAATTTTTTTTAATGACTTCTAATACTAAAATTTTTAGCTATGCAATAGCTCCAACAGCCGCATATAAAAGCAAGAAAATTCCCAATTTAAAATTCATGTTATCTAAAGCTCCAGGTAACAAGTGTATGCGGTGTTGGCATTATACCCGAGATATAGGAAAAGACGTCAATTTTCCTGATATTTGCAGTCGTTGTGTAAGAAATATATCGGGTCCAGGTGAAAAGCGTTTTTTTGTATGAGTAATATAATGATTCATTCTAGAATGCGTTACTTATGGATAACATTCAGTATTATTTTGATAGATTGGAGTAGTAAACAATGGATTAGACATTGTTTTTTTCTGAAAGAAAAAGTCGAAATTTTTCCGGGAGTAAATATTTTTTATACTCTTAATTATGGAATTTTTTTTAGAACTCTCGTACCTCGACACGAATTATCACGACAAATTTTAATAATTATGGATCTAATTGTGATAGTAATTTTACTATTAATTATAGCAATGAAGGTAAATGATCCGGATCATTCTTGTAAGAATGTAGCTTTAGCACTAGTCGTAGGTGGGGGATTAAGTAATCTATATGATTTGATTATATATGGTGGCATAATTGATTTCATTAATTTGGTTATTATAAAATGGAATTTTATCACCCTAAATATTGCAGATATTGCTATAGGTAGTGGTTTATTTTTAATAATAGCATCATTATAGAGAATGAATTTTCAGATTAAATTATGGCAATAAAAAAATAAAATGAATATTTTTTTAGCAAATCCCCGAGGATTTTGCGCGGGAGTTGTAAGAGCTATAAATATAGTAGAACGAGTCCTAGAAATATGGGGTCCACCAGTATATGTATATCATGAAGTAGTACATAATACTCATGTAGTGAATAATCTCCAAAAAAAAGGGGTTATTTTTATAGAAACTTTATCGACAGTTCCGGAACGATCAATTTTAATATTTTCTGCTCACGGAGTTTCAAATGAAATACGTACATTAGCCAATAGGAAAAATTTAATTTTATTTGATGCTACTTGCCCATTAGTACGAAAAGTGCATAATGAAGTTAAACGCGCTAGTATCCAAGGAAGAGAAGCTATTCTAATTGGTCACGCGGGTCATCCAGAAGTAGAAGGAACTTTAGGACAATATAAAAATCCTAAAGGAGGAATATATCTCGTAGAATCCATACAGGATATTGCTAAATTACAGGTAAAAAACCAACATAATTTATGTTTTATGACCCAAACGACTCTGTCCGTCTATGAGACCACAGATATGGTGAATGCCCTTAGACATCATTTTCCTAAAATAGTAGGACCTCGTAAAACGGATATCTGTTATGCCACTACTAATAGACAACAAGCAGTACGAAAATTAGCACATAAATCAGATCTAGTCTTAGTAGTTGGTTCACATAATTCATCTAATTCTACTCGTCTAGTTGAAGTAGTTCAAAGACTAGGAAAAAAGGCACATTTAATTGATTCAGTACGCGATATTCATCCAGAGTGGTTGCAGCCCTCAGTCAAATCTATTGGTATAACTGCCGGAGCATCTGCTCCAGCAGATGTAGTCACTGAGGTAATTCAATATTTAAAGAAATTTCATATAACTAAAATTGAAGAAATTCAAGGTCAAAAAGAAAATATCATCTTTGAATTACCAAAAGAGTTAAAGAAGAGTAGTTATTAATATTTCGTCTGAAATAATCTTCTTTAAAAATTATTACATATTATGGTTATAGGATGAGGATATGAAGGTAGCTATCGCTGGTGCCGCAGGACGTATGGGAAAACAAGTTATTAAAGAAATACAAGATACAGGAGAAATGTATATAAGTGGAGCATTGGATAACAATAGTTCCGTTATTGGTCAAGATGCCGGAGAAATTGCGGGAATAGGTAAAATTGGAGTAAATATAGAAGATCATCTTCTACCTGAAAAATTTGATCTTTTAATAGATTTTACAATGCCGGAAGCCACATTAAAACATATTGAAATATGCCGACAGTTTAAAAAAAATATGATTATTGGAACTACTGGTTTTAATAATGAATCCTTTCTTAAAATTTTAAAATTAGCCTGTCATGATATTGCCATTATATATACAGTTAATTTTAGTATAGGAATAAACCTAATGTTAATGTTGTTAAAACAAACTACCCGGATACTAGGAGAAAAAAGCGATATTGAAATAATGGAAATCCATCATCGTAATAAAAAAGATACGCCTTCTGGAACATCCTTAGTTATGGGTCAATTAATTGCTTCCACTCTTGGTTTTAATTTAAAAGAATGTGCGTTTTTTTCCCAAAATAGAAATAATCATTCTAAAGAAAAAAAGAAAATTAGATTTTGTAGTTTACGTTCCGGAGATATTATAGGCGAACATACAGTTATTTTTTTAACTCCAGAAGGAGAGAAAATAGAAATTATTCATAAAGCTTATAATAGAAGAATATTTGCCAAGGGAGTACTACAGGCAGCAAAGTGGATCAAAGGAAAAGGACGGGGACTTTATAATATGCAGGATGTTATGAAAGGATAAAAATTACTCTGATCCTAATAAGATCTCAAAGAGAGATATATATAAAAAAAATTCATTTTATCCTCAACACGTTTCTTATAAAAATGGTCAATTATATAGTGATTAATTGAGAGTGTAAAAACCACATAAAGCCAACGAAAAGTATATTTCATTATTATAGAGAGGTTCTTTCGTCCTAAAATCGACATTAAATATAAGTTTTTACTATACAGTTATTAACTACTACTAAAATATATCAAAAAACATTCCTTTTAATAACTGAAAAGTAAAAATTATTTTTTGAATATTACATTAGGTTACTACTACATAGGATATATGCACATATGAATATTAAATTTTACATTATGAATATAAACATTTTTATCTTCAAAAGAATAAAAAATTATTTTATATAAAGGTATGATAATCATATTATAGTGAGAATGTAGTGTAATAGTAATAGATTTTTATGATGCTCAAATACTCAAATACTTGGAAAGTATTTGGATATGATCAAGAAAGACGTAAAACATTATATACAAAGAGCGGTAAATTTAGTAGTTCATCGTTCTTCTTCCTTAATTTTTGATACTTTGGATCAAAAAAAAATATATCTTTGTCCAGTAGATTAAGCAGAGAGTTATTTTATGAACGGCGAGAAACATTAACTCATTTTGGATTACAGGACGTGCTAATTGAATTAGAAGAAGGAATTTCTTAGATCCTGTATTCTTAATTGCAGCGAGATAAAATGTGATTTTATTATTTGTAATTGCCGGAGATAATATTTTAATTAAGATCACTGTCTATAAAACTACAACGAAATTTGGTTCCAAGATTCTTAAGAAGATGGAGGGCTCATAGATTAGTTTAGAGATAATGAAATTGGTGACATAAATAGTATTTATCGAAAATCCGTAATATATATTTATGTAAGTACAAGATATTCTGGATCTCATCTCCATTAGAGGCCAAAATGATACGAATGATATTCTTGATAATACTTAGGAAGCCGGTATCCTCTTCCTGTCTTAAGATTGGATATTGATATAACTATTCAAGCAGGTACTAAAGACTTAAGTGGTCATTCTGCTTAGATGATTGGAACGGAAGTAGCTATTATTGCAGATGTGGTTGAAACTTGACCAGATAATTCTTATCGGAGGGGTAAATTATTGATGTCGTGACCTCTTATATGTCCTTGCGGAGATTACGTACTTTAGCACATTTAGAACAACAGCAAAAGAGGAGAAACGGTGGTATCACAACGATCCGAAGTACCACAACATATTTTTCCTCTCGCTTTACCTCAATCTTTTGACCATAAATTTTAGAAAAAATATTTTATTGTAAGTAGTGATCTTTTTTCTTTTTTTTAAAAAAGAAACTGAATAATTCAATGTTGATCTTAATAATTTTAAATATTTTAGTAGTGCTTACTCTTGGGAAGAAGATGAATCATTAATCATTACTCATCAACCAGAAAAAACTATAGCAGAAATTAGACCAATTTTTACAACTTAATTGATCTGTCACAATAATTTGTATTTCTCTGGAATTAAAAAATATTAAAGAGTTAATTACATATTTACTCCTAGGTTTGAAGCGAATTTAAAGAAGAGTTAAATGAATATGAAGGAAATTAAAATTAAAGAAGTAAATGTTACATTTGTTCTATAAACAAAAAATTCATCATTCTTTTTTTGATAAAATTTCGATCTTCATCTTTTAACATATTGAGTTTTTTTTCATTTATAATTCTAGTTTGGATGGTTAACCATTGTAACCACACTTCTTTAGAAAAATTCTTATAGATGACATTGCCTAAGGGACCAGGATAAGGACGATTATCTAGCCCTTCTGATTTTTTTTCAAGATACTGACAGTAAATAATGTTTTTCATGGTTAATCCTATTTATATTTAAATAATTAATTTTATTAAAAAGACCAAGTAATATAAGTTACTTAAATAAGTAAAAAAGTAATCAAATCGTGGTTATATTCTACAATTTGGAAGAGGAGTTATCAATGAGTAATCCACTGTTAGAATCTTTTCTTATTCCTCAATTTTCAGTAATTAACAATGAAAATATGCTATCTGCTGTTAATATTTTTTTATGTTATTGCCGTAAAAGAATTAATAAAATTATGGCACAAAATGATTTTTATACTTGGAAAAATTTATGTACTCCCTTAGAAGATTTATCTTCAGATTTAAATTGTATTGTGAACCCACTGCAACATTTAAATGCAGTGAATAATACTATGGAATTAAGAAAAATTGTCGAAATTTGCCACTCCTTACTTGCTGACTATGAAACCTGGTTAGGACAACATAAAGGACTTTACACTGCGTGGTTAAATATCAAAAATAACCAGGATTATTATCAAGCTCTTACTATTGAAAAAAAGAAAACTATAGATAATACCTTACAGGAGTTTCAATTGTCAGGTATTGAATTACCTAAAAATCAAAAAAAACGATATAAGGAAATAGTTGTTCGTCTTTCAGATTTAAGCTTACAATACAGTAATAATGTTCTTGATGCATCCCAGGCATGGCAAAAATTAATTACTAATAAAAATGAACTAGACGGAATGTCTGAAAAATCATTATCCTTGATCCAAGAAAATGCTAATAAAAAAAATCTGCATGGGTGGTTAGTCACTCTTGATTTACCTACATATAAATCCATTCTTACTAGATGTAAGAATAGAAGGCTACGTGAAGAAATATATTGGGCTTACAATACGCGAGCTTCTGATACAGGACCAAATGCGAAAAAATGGGATAATAGTAAAATTATTGAAGAAAAATTAATGCTACGCGATGAACTAGCACAATTATTAGGATTTGCTAGCTATTCCGATAAAACTGTGATATCTCATATGGCACCCAATTCCCAAGAAGTCATTAAATTCTTAAATTTACTAGTTAAACGTGTCAAATCTAAAGGACAAGAGGAATTCTTTTGTTTAAAAGAATTCATAAAAAATCATTATAATGTTCATGAATTACAACCTTGGGATATTGCTTATTATAGTGAAAAACAAAAAAAACATCTATATGGAATTAGTGAGGAAAATATTCGTCCCTTCTTTCCTATAGAAAAAGTTTTATATGGAATGTTTGAAGTAGTGAGGAGAATTTTTGGGATTACTACTAAAGAACGTTATAATCTTAATTTTTGGCATCCGGATGTACGATGTTTTGATATTTTTGGAGAAAATTTAGAATTTTGTGGAAGTTTTTATCTTGATCTTTTTTCGAGAGATAATAAAAAGAATGGTGCTTGGATGAATGTAGCTGTAAATAGAATGAAAAGAGGTAATGGAAAAATACAAAAACCAGTGGCTTATTTAATTACTAACTTTCGACCTGCAGTAAATTCCAGGGCTGCGGCTTTGCTAACTCATGAAGACGTTATTACGTTATTTCATGAATTTGGTCATGTACTACATCTAATCTTGACGAAAGTAGACATTTTAGGAGTCTCTGGTATCAATGGAGTACCCTTAGATGCAGTAGAATTTCCTAGTCAATTTCTTGAAAATTGGTGTTGGGAACCACAAGTATTAAGTTTAATATCTGAGCACTATCAAACTGGAGATCCACTTCCAAAAACAGTAATAGATAATTTAGTCTTGTCGAAGAATTATCAAGCATCCTTATTTCTTTTACGACAATTGGAATTAAGTTTAATAGATTTTCTTCTCCATACGAGAGTAAAATATTACCAAAATGTTCGTCAACAAATATTGGATATAATAAAAGGAGTACAACAACAGGTAAGTGTTATAACACATCCGAAATGGTATCGAATGGAGCATGCTTTTAGTCATATTTTTTCAGATGGTTATGAATCTAGTTATTATAGTTATTTATGGTCTAAAGTGTTGGCAACTGATGCTTATTCAAGATTTAAAAAAGAAGGAATTTTTAATAGAGATACTGGAAAAGATTTTTTGGAAAAGATTCTTAGCTGTGGAGGTTCAGAAGACATCATGGTATTATTTAAACGTTTTTTAGGAAGAGCACCCACAATTGATGCACTTTTAAGTCATTATAATATTTAATTATCCAATTAGGTAGTAATAATAAGTTAGAAAAAAAATTATTTATCCTAATCATTGTCATCCTGAGAACAAGGGAACTCTCATAAATATGGTGATCGAAGGAATTTATGCATTTCTATATGTGAATAATATTAGAAGTTATTTGTCTTATCGAGAGTCAGAAAGTTACAGTACATGTAAGTAAAAATGATATGGGTAGATAAGAGCTCGGATCTAAAATAGATAAAAGTATTTTTTATTTAGACAATGATTTTGATGGAATGAGAGGAAAAGGATTCTGTAAGTTAGTTACTCCCCTAATGCAGGCCTGATGCTAATAGGAACAGCAATTTTTTTTAATTAAAATTAATAACCTAAATTTATCTTTTTATTATTAGAACATATATCTATTAAAGATTTTTGATGTTAATTGATAATGTTTGTACTAATAAGTATCTTGGGAAGAAAATCTTCTTCCCTATAATAACGATACGTAAGTATGTAAATTACAGATTAAGCTACTAAAATAGGAGCTAATTACAGATAATAATAACTAAAATCATCGAGAAAAATTCTTTCTTATTTACCCTGAATAAGGATTCAGATCACTAATATAGATTTCAGTACAATATTTATTAGTTATCTTTTCCTATAAATCAGATGATTTTAAGGAACTCAAATCTTCCTACGATAAAAAGAATGAAGATGGATCATCGTAAAATAATGTGTTAAATAAATGAATGTTATTATAGTTATAGGATGATAAAAATCATTAAAAATTTATATAAAAAAGTATAATTATCGTTAAATCATAATATTCTTTATTATCTGAAAAATAAATACGTTCCTAATCATATTTAAGTGACTATCATTTTCAGAAAGTAATCTAAGTGATTAAATAAAATTAGCTGCGATGCTTTCTAGATTAGAAGAAAGATAGATATGCTCCATAATTTTCATTTACTCTTTAAATGACAGAAAATTTCTTAAATATTTTTATTTCCAAGAAAAAAAAGTATCAGGAGAATTAATAAAGGAAGGAATATAATAGTTAAGTTAAACTTAATAGATAATAGATTAGAATAATTAGACAAATTTCTGATATTATCAGTATGTATTCTTTTCTTAACTAGAAAGAATTACACTTTAATTTTATGAAAAAATTATAATTTTTAGGATCTTTTATAAGATTATCTTAAAAGGATAGATACACTCATTGCTACTAGGAGAGTACTAGTGTCTCTTAACTATTACAATAATAACTAAATAATTAATAATTATTATGACAAAAATAAATATTATGTTGTTTTTGAATAAAAATATAAAACTTTAGTCTTAAACACTAAGGAGTAATATACTTACTGAGATTTAGATAAAAAAGAGGATAAAGAATGAGATATAGTATCCAAAATATCGAAAAATATCCCATAATTATGTACTCTCTCCATCATGAGAGTATAAATATTTATTCTTACTAGATAACGATTTTTTTTAGATAAAAAAGATATCTAATATCGGATAGATAGTTAGATTATCTCTTTTATATTTGAAAAAAACATTTTGATATAGAGAGATTCCATGACTAGTGAACAAGTAGTGTATCGCATACATTTTATGAATAATAGTAAAAATTATCAGCTCTATGTACGTGAACTAGCCAATAGCAGTTTATTTGGATTTATAGAAATAGGGGATTTTGTATTCACTACACCATCGTCGGTCTTAGTAGATCCGGGAGCAGAAAAAATCAAAAGTGAGTTTACTAATGTTACTCGTAGTTATATACCGGTACAGGCAGTTATTCGCATTGATATGGTGACCGAAAATAGCAGTAAACGTATTCATCATAGAGGTGATAATGTGACTATTTTACCTTTTTTACCTATCAAAAAGTAATTAATCTAAATTAATGCCGATAATATAAACTATAAGATACTTGACCAGTAAATGCTTGTCTATACAGCAACCAATTAGAAGGGCAGTTTAATACCGGATGATAAATAGAATTTTCGATATAAATCCAGGATCCATTTGTTAGTTTTTTATATTTTTCTAGTAGTTTAATAGTTATATCTACTAATAGACTCTGAAAGGGAGGATCTATAAAAACCATATTAAATGATGTGCCGTTTTGAGATAACCAATTTAATGTATTAGTATGAATAACTCTTATTTTATTAGTACTTAAAGATATTCCAAGTGTTCTGCAATTTTTTTGTATTTGTCTTACTGAAGATTTCTGTAGTTCTAGTAAAGTTACTGTGTTAGCATTACGTGATAACGCCTCAATCGCGAGAGCACCACTTCCAGCATAACAGTCAAGACAATCTGCATTTTTAAGATTAAAGGCATGTGTTATCCAGTTAAAAAGTGTTTCACGGACTTTATTAGGAGTTGGACGTAATAAATGATTAGTAGGAAGAATTAATTTTCTTCCTCGAAAAAATCCTCCACTAATTCTAATAGTTTTTACTGAACGGGTCATTGATTATTAATCCTATTTAACTACTAGTTATCTAGAAACTGGGTGATAATTTTTTTATTTTACATAAGTCAATCTTATCATAAAATATATACAATTTTTTTTCAAAATGAGGAGGATTATCTGACCAAAAAAAATTTTTTTTGGAAATAATTTTCAATAATATATTAAGATTTTTATCCTCTTAGCAGAGGATAAACAAAATTATTGAATGATATCTAGTTTAGATAAAGAAAAAAGATAAAATAGGAAGATATAAGTTCATAATATTCATCAATATTGCTATTCTTAATACAGTCTGCTAATGATTAATGCATAAAAAGTTAGAATCAAATTCATCACTACTAAGGGGGAGAAATGATTAAAGAAATGAAACTTTTAGCCGTTGCCCCATTAGGGAATTTAGAGTCTTATATCAGAACTGCTAACTCTTGGCCAATGTTATCCGCAGAAGAGGAAAAAAACTTAGCACAAAAATTGTATTATCAAGGTGATTTGGATTCTGCTAAAACTTTAATTTTATCTCACTTGCGTTTTGTAGTGCATATAGCCCGAAATTACTCTGGTTATGGTCTCTCGCAGTCTGATCTTATTCAGGAAGGAAATATTGGTTTAATGAAAGCGGTACGACGATTTAATCCGGAGGTGGGAGTCCGGCTAGTTTCTTTTGCGGTACATTGGATTAAAGCTGAAATACATGAATATGTATTACGTAATTGGCGAATGGTGAAAGTCGCTACTACGAAAGCCCAAAGAAAATTGTTTTTTAACTTACGTAAAACTAAACAACGTCTAGGTTGGTTTAATAAAACTGAAGTAGATATAGTCGCACGGGAATTAGGAGTATCGAGTAAGGAAGTACGTGAAATGGAATCACGGATGTCGGCTCAGGATATGACTTTAGATCTAGGATCAGAGGAAAATAACACAGAGAAAAAAACAGTAATGCCTCCCATTCTATATTTAGAAGATAAAAGTTCTGATTTTGCAGAGATCATTGAACAAAATAATTGGGATAATCATGCATCTAGAAAGCTATATGATGCAATGGTCAATTTAGATTATCGGAGCCAACATATTATACGTAGCCGGTGGCTAGGAGATAATAATGCTAAAAAAACATTACAAGATTTAGCGGAAGAATATGGAGTATCAGCTGAAAGGGTGCGTCAACTAGAAAAAAATGCTATGAAAAAATTACGTAAAGCTTTTGACTGTTAAAATCCATATAATAACCGGAGATAAGAGAAATTAGAAGATGAAAATTTCAATTCTGGGAGCTGCAGGGAGTATTGGTCAAGGTCTTTCTCTTATCTTGAAGAGAGAACTATTTCGTGTAAAAAAAGAAGTAGAATTGTTTCTTTATGATATTAAACCAATAATATTAGGAGTAGGACTAGACTTGAGTCATATTCCTACGCCTGTCAAGGTACAGAGTAGCAGAGATATTATAAAAGCATTATATGGGGCAGATATAGTAGTCATAACTGCGGGAGTAACACGTAAACCCGGCATGAATAGATCTGATTTATTCTCAATTAATGCCGGAATGATTTATAATTTTAGCCAACAAATAGCTCAACTTTGTCCAGAAGCTATGATAGCAGTAATAACTAATCCCTTAAATACTACTGTTTGTATTATAGCTGAAGTATTAAAAAAATATGGTTGTTGTAATAAAAAAAAGATATTTGGTATTACTACCTTAGATGTTCTTAGAACACTGTCTTTTATTTCCGAATACAAAATTTCCTGTAATAATTTACATGTCACAGTAATAGGTGGACATTCTAGCGTTACTATTTTACCTTTGTTATCACACATTTCCGGAGTGAGTTTTACCGAAGCAGAAGTTATTAGTTTAACTAATAAAGTGCGAAATGCTGGAACCGAAGTAGTTAATGCAAAATATGGACAGGGATCCGCATCATTGTCAATGGCATCTGCAGGTGCCCAATTTATAATCTCTTTATTCAGAGTGCTAAATGGAGAGAAGAATATTGTAGAGTGTGCGTATATAGAAGGAAATGGAAAATATGCAAAATTTTTTTCTCAGCCCTTTGTATTAAATAAAGAAGGAGTATCTCAATTAAAAAATTTAAAACCTTTAAGTTCTTTTGAGAAATCAGAGATAAAGACAATGATTCCTTTGTTAGAAGAAGATATTAAGATGGGCGAAGAATTTGTGAAACAGCAATTAACATGAACGAAAAATTCCATTTTCTAGATTAGAAACTAGCAATTATAAATTTATAATAAATTATGTTTGTTAATTTAACTACTGTATCTTAATAAAGATAAAATGAAGGATATTTTATGAAAACTATTGTCGTGAAATCAGGCGTTATAAAACGAAATTGGTATTTAGTTGATGCTAATGGAAAAATATTAGGACGTCTTTCAACTGAAGTAGCTCTACGTTTAAGAGGTAAACATCGAGTAGAATATTCTCCGCATGTGGACATAGGAGATTATATAATTATTATTAATGCTGAAAAAATTCAGGTTACTGGTAATAAGTATTACGATAAAATTTATTATCATCATACTGGATACATAGGTAATCTTAAAAAAATTTCTTTCAAGGAAATGCTCCAACGTAATCCCGTGAGAGTCATTGAGTACGCGGTGAAAGGTATGTTACCTAAAGGACCTTTAGGCCGTGTCATGTTTCGTAAACTAAAAGTTTATGCAGGATGTCAACATTCTCATATAGCACAACAACCTCAACTACTAGATATTTAATGGAATTTTATATGGCAGAAAATCAATACTATGGTACTGGCAGACGAAAATGTTCTTCCGCCCGTGTTTTTCTTACTTTAGGTCAGGGTGACATAAGTATTAATCAACGAAGCATAGAAAAATATTTCGGGAGAACAACAAACCAAATAATGGTAAAACAGCCTTTGGAGTTAGTTCAACAGGTCGATAAATTGGATCTTTTCATTACTGTTAAAGGAGGAGGTTTATCGGGACAAGCTGGTGCGATTCGACATGGAATTACGCGAGCTCTCATTAACTATGATTCTACTCTGCGTCCGGTATTGCGCAAAGCGGGTTTTGTAACTCGAGATCCCCGCAAGGTAGAACGGAAAAAAGTAGGTTTACGAAAAGCTCGTAGGCGTCCACAGTTTTCTAAACGTTAGAATAAGAGATCTAATCTACTTCTTGTAATTTAAATAATTTTTTAAGATCAGATTATTATCTACAATATAAAACTACCTAAGTTTCTTAGAGAGGAAGATATTATTAATCATTACTCTCATATTATAGATTATCTAATATTAACTGGATCGTTAATCAGCATCACATTTATAATGTTTAATAACAATTCTTTAACGAAGATAAATTAGAGACAACATACAAGACAAAATGTTTCAGTAATTATTGACTCATTATTAATTCTTTATGAAGCAATCACTGATTTAGTAGAGCGATAATAATGTCATTGGATTAGCAAGATTACTAACTATCATTAGTGATAATAAAATTATCACCCAAAACAATAATTTCGTCTACCTTTTAATTTTATTAATTAAAACCTTATAAATTACTATTAATTAAAAATTATGTTTTGCTCCAAAAAGTAATATTTTTTATCTAAAAAAATCAGGAAAAATTAAATAAAATTAAAGATGGATAAATTATATATACAAGGTTGCACTCAACTCCAAGGAGAAATTTATATATCAGGAGCAAAAAATGCGGCATTGCCAATTTTATTTGCTTCTTTATTAGCAGAAGAACCGTTATACATTAAAAATGTACCGTGGATTAGAGATGTAGAAAATACAATTAAGTTACTAACTCATTTAGGTGTAAAGAATAGAGTATTAAACAATATAGTTTTTCTTGATCCTAGTAATATTACTACATATTCTGCTCCTAATAGATTAGTTAAAAATATGCGAGCATCTATCTGGATTTTAGGAATATTATTAGCTAGATTTGGTAGAGCTAAAGTAGCTCTTCCGGGAGGTTGTCCCATAGGAAACAGACCGGTAGATTTACATCTTTCAGGACTCCAACAACTAGGAGCAACTATCTCCTTAGAAGAGGGTTATATAAATGCTGTAGTCCAAGGAAGATTAAAAGGTGATCATATTAGCATGAATAAAAAAAGTGTAGGTGCAACATTAACTTTAATGTGTGCTGCAACTCTAGCGAGAGGTAATACTACTATTACAAATGCTGCTAGTGAACCCGAAATAGTAGATACTGCTAATTTTCTTAATTGTCTAGGAGCGAAAATTATTGGAGTAGGAGGAGATAATATTTCTATCACAGGAGTTACCCGTTTGAGGGGAGGTTATTATAATATAATTCCTGATAGGATAGAAACGGGTACTTTTCTAGTAGGAGCTGCAATATCGCGGGGTCATATTTTATGTCATAATACTAAACCAAACTTATTAAAAATAGTACTGAATAAATTACGTGAAGCTGGTGCTGATATAATCACCGGTAATAACTGGATCGAAATTAATATGCATAATCAACGTCCATCCGCAGTTAATATTCACACCTCTCCATATCCAGGTTTTCCAACCGATTTACAAGCACTCTTTACACTGGTAAATATAATAGCTAAAGGTACTGGAATAATTAAGGAAAATATTTTTGAAAATCGTTTTTTACATGTACCTGAATTAATTCGAATGGGAGCATGTATTAAAGTAAAAAATAATACTTTGATATCTAATGGGGTAAAAAAATTGTATGGCTCTCGTGTAAAAGCTTATGATTTACGGGCTGCCGCATGTCTAATCCTGGCGGGATGTATAGCAGAAGGTACTACAGTCATAGAGAATTTTAATCATATTGACAGGGGATATGAAAACATCCAGAAAAAATTGAAGATACTAGGAGCTAATATTAAAAGATTAACATAAAATTTAGGATAATATTATGGGCATAAGAAAGATTGTATCTTCCCCTAGATTTATGGAGTATCTATCCTCCAATTAAATATATCATTTAGATAGGAAGCATCTAATTATCAAGGGAGGTTTTATGTATGCTGTTTTTAAAACAGGCGGTAAACAATATCGTGCCGGCAAGGGACAAGAACTATTGATAGAAAAATTAAATATCGCAGCAGGAAATATCATTGAATTTAGTCAGGTTCTTATGGTTGTTAAGGATTCGCAGATGTTAATTGGCACTCCTTTTGTAAGCGGTATATCTGTCACAGCGGAAGTACTGGGTCATTTGCGTGGAGAAAAAATAAAGATATTAAAATTTAAACGTCGAAAAAACTATCGAAAGATCCAAGGTCATCGTCAGTGGTTAACTTCATTAAGAATCACTGATATAACTCCTAATTAAAAATAAGGAATTATAATGGCACATAAAAAAGCGGGAGGTTCTACTCGTAATGGGCGCGATTCTCATGCCAAACGCCTGGGGATGAAATGTTTTGGAGGAGAAATAGTCCAAGCGGGCACTATTATTGTACGGCAGCGAGGTACCAAATTTCATGCCGGAAAAAATGTAGGATGTGGACGAGATCATAGTTTATTTGCTTTGGTACCAGGAAAAATAGAAATATGTGTTAAGCGTCATGATCATAAAGATAAAAAAAAATATATTAATATTATTGATTGTAATTAACAGTCCCAGAAAATCCAATAAGCCAGTGATTATCTAATAATGCTATTGTAGCATTACGGAGTATTTCAAATGAAGTTTGTGGATGAAGCTACTATTTGTGTTATTGCTGGTAATGGAGGAGATGGATGTGTGAGTTTTCATCGAGAAAAATATATCCTCAAAGGTGGTCCTGATGGAGGAAATGGAGGAAAGGGAGGAAACGTTTATATTATAGCAGATGGTAATATGAATACTCTCATTGATTTTCGTTTGAAACGATCTTTATCGGCAGAGCATGGTGAATCAGGCCACAAAAGGAATAGAACAGGAAAAACTGGTAAAGATATTCTCGTTAAAGTGCCCATTGGAACACGAATTACTGATTTGAATACTAATGAAATTATAGGAGAAATTCTTCAACCTACTCAACAAATTCTTGTGGCTAAAGGCGGAAGTAATGGATGGGGTAATATGCATTTTAAATCTTCTAGGAATCGTACTCCTAGATTTAGGTCGCTGGGAAAAAAAGGAGAACAACGATTTCTAAAATTAGAAATGATGTTGCTAGCTGATGTTGGGATGGTAGGATGTCCCAATGCAGGAAAATCTACCTTCTTAAGTGTTGTATCTACAGCTAAACCAAAAATTGCTAACTATCCTTTTACTACCTTAGTACCTAGTATTGGAGTAGTAAAAATAGATAAAAATTTTCGTTTTGTAATAGCAGATATTCCAGGTATAATTAAAGGAGCATCTCAAGGGATTGGTCTGGGAGTTCATTTTCTTAAACATCTCGAGCGGTGTAGAATATTGTTACATTTAATTGATATTGCACCTATCGATGGTTCCGATCCATTAAAAAATGCATTAACAGTAATTAAGGAACTTAATAACTATAGTCATAAATTTTCACAGTTGCCATGCTTGCTAGTTTTTAATAAAATTGATTTATGTAACACCTCTCAAGATGCTAAAGAGATTGCAAACAAAATTTCGTCAATATTAAAAGTTAGTAAGTACTACTTAGTGAGTGCTAAAAACAATATAGGAATTTTACCTCTTTGTAGAGACCTAATGTTTTTTATCAAAAATATTAATTGAAAGAATAAAATTTTTTTCCAACTATTATCCTCTATCTTAATAATTTAAGATTTAATCCACCCTTTGCGGATTGGAAAAGAAAAAAAATAACGATAAATTTTTAATATCCAATTAAAAATTGTCATTCCACATCTACCCCATACATATTGGGATAAACTACAACCAATTAACGCTACCAAAAGTGCTATGATCATATCTAGTGGCCAATGTAATCCTAGATATATTCTAGACCATGCTACGATAATTCCAATGATAAATAATACTATACCCATCGATAATAACCTCGCCTCCCAAAGAAACGAAAGAGCAAAAGAAAATATAACTGTTCCATGATTACTAGGAGTAGAAGTAGTTAAAGAGTGTTTTATAAATACATAACCTATTCCTTGTTGAAAAGGACGAGGATGTGGAAAATATTGTCTAATACAGCTAGAAATTAATAAAGCTATACCTATAGCAAGTAGACTTTTTAAAACTATTTGACGATAATAATAAAGAGAATAATCCGCACTCCAAAACCATAAAAAGATTCCTACTAGGGGAATAATATAAATTAAATATTTGGCTAAATATATAGTGCCCACAATTTTCCAATGAGCAGTATAATAATTAGCATTAAAAAAAAGAAAGATGGTTCGGTTAAGATGTTCTATCATCTAGTTATCACTAGGATAGAGGACAATTATCCTCCGTAACCCGTATTAACCTGATTAATTCAGTAACACTAGATGCCAAGGCCAGAGGGATACTACTAAAGTACCTGCTAATGTAAGCATAACATTAGCAATCGCATATGTTCCGGCATAACCTAAAGCAGGAATATTACTATGTGAAGCTTCATTAATAATTTCCATAGCTGGAGCACAAGTACGAGCTCCCATAAGAGCTCCAAATAACAGAGCTCGATTCATATGTAGAACCCAAGCTCCTACAAAAAAACAAATCAATACTGGTAATAAGCTAATAATTATACCCGAGATTAACATCTGAATTTCTATAGCTGCTCCTCCTCCATGGATTAAACTACTTCCCGCATTTAAACCAACTCCCGCCATAAAGATCATTAAACCAAATTCTTTAACCATAGTTAAAGCTCCGGGAGGAATATAGCCAAATGTAGGATGATTCGCGCGCAAGAAACCTAGCATAATTCCTGCAAATAAAAGACCGGCAGCATTCCCTATACTAAAAGTATAGCGGTGTAATTGAAAAGTTATCATTCCTAATGTCAATCCCAGTACAAAGAAACAGCAAAATGCTAGTAAATCGGTAACTTGACTATGCACAGAAATAAAACCAATCCGATCTGCTATAGTTTTAACACGACGTGTTTCACCACTGACTTGTAATACATCTCCTTTATTAAGGATAATATTATCATCTAGAGGCATCTCAATTTGACTACGAATGACATGATTTAGAAAACAACCATTATCCGTAAGCTTTAGATCTCTTAATCTTTTATTAACTACCTTATTATTTTTTACTACAATTTCTTCAGTAACAATGCGCATATCGAGTAAATCACGATCAAATACTTCTTTACCATTGCGAAAACTAGGATCTAGACGAGCATGTGCATCTGGATAACCTACTAGAGAAATTTCATCTCCCACTTGTAACACGGCATCTCCATCAGGACATGCAAGTATCTGATTACGACGTAAACGTTCAATATAACAACCAGTCTTTAAATAAAGACCTAATTCTCGCAGTGTTTTTCCTCCCGCCCAAGATACTAATTCAGGTCCTACTCTATAAGCACGAATTACTGGTAACCACACTTTACGTACACTATCTAATCCTCTTTCACGAGCAATTTGTTGAGCACTAGTTGATAAATCATGTTGTTGTAATTTTGGTAAATATCGAGCAGCAAAAGTTAAACTTACTAATCCTATTAGATAAGTTAACGCATATCCCAAACCAAGATGGCTTTGGGCTAATTTTAAGGTATGAGAATTCATTACAGTTTGACGAAGTGTATCATCGGCCCCTACTAATACGGGAGTAGAAGTTAAAGATCCCGCTAATATACCAGCAGTAATACCTGTATCCCAATGAAATAAATATCCTAGGATAAAAGTAGTGAATAGAGCGGTAGAAATCATTACTAGAGTAAGAAGAAGATAATTTTTTCCATCCCGAAAAAAAATAGAGAAAAAATTTGGCCCCGCTTCTATTCCTACACAGAATATAAATAATATGAAACCAACATTTAAGGTCTCTGTAGTGACTGAAAAGTGATGTTGTCCTAAAATTAGCGAAACAAATAGAATTCCCAGAGAATTCCCAATCTGGATAGATCCCACCCTAAATTTAGCTACGCACAAACCTAAGGCGAGAATAAAAAAAATTAAAAGAACATAATTGCTAGTTAGTAAAGTTGTAATATTTATATTCACAATGTTAATTCTTAAATGATTTATATATATTTATTTAAAATAAAACTGTTAAGTTTCATAGTATTTTATGGAAAACAAATTATATGAGATGCCATGATTATTCAAGTTAAAATTTACTAGTAAAATAAAATGTATTTTATGGCAAGTAATAATTGATCTGAATCATAATTTTTATTCTCTCCTGAAGTAGAGTGAGATGAAAAAATCATATTTATGAAAAGCTTTTTTCTAGTGAGCACTGACTTTTTTATGATTTTATCCCCCGATAAAAATATTACTCCTGAGATGGAAAGAGTACGATTACCGATCTTATCACCTGCTTAGGCATTTTATCATAAAAATTTTAAAATAAAACGCGAGAATCAAAAGAATATTTTTCAATAAATTTTAGTATCTTCCTAATTCCTAATCATCGTATTCAATAGAAATAATTTACTCATTTATTTTTCTGAGTAACTAATAGAAAAAAGTTAGGATCGTTAATAGGATGTTTAAAGTTAACTTAAATCCTCTTTACGAGTAGAAGAAAAATTCAGGAAAGTACATTTGAAAATAAAATTTTTATGTTAATATCAATTAACGCTTACCTAAGATACTATTGATTAAAATCTTCTTTTTGCATAAAGTGAGAGGCGAAACCTCCTCCTAGTTATGAAATCTATACAAAAAAAAATTAATTATTTACGTACCTTACTTTTACATCATCAATATCAATATCATACGCTCGATGATCCAGAAATATCTGATGCCGACTATGATAAATTAATGTTGGAATTACAATGTTTAGAAAAAACCTTGTTTGATAAATTTGAGAGTGAAATGTCTCCTACCAAAAGAGTAGGATCAACTAATTTAGATATATTTGAGACAGTAAAACATGAAAGTCTTATGTTATCGCTGGAAAATGTTTTTAATAAAAATCACGTTTTAGAATTTATTACCCAAATTCAATCTCGTTTAAATATAATTAACAGAATTCCGTTATGCTGTGAACTAAAATTTGATGGTTTAGCTATAAATTTAATTTATAAAAATGGATTTTTAATTAGAGCTGTTACTCGAGGAGATGGTACTACTGGAGAAAATGTGACGAACAATATTCGTACAATTCCTGATATTCCTCATACCATAAAAATTCCAATCAGTAATAGTACTTCTTCTCAGATAGAAATAAGAGGCGAAGTATTTATGACTAAAAGTCGTTTTGAACAACTTAACCAGCAAGTTTGTAGAGATAATAAAAAAAGATTTGCTAATCCTAGAAATGCAGCGGCAGGATCAGTTCGACAAAGAGATCCAAAAGTTACGGCTAATCGTTTTCTTTCATTTTACAGTTATGGTGTTGGAGTAGTGACAGAATTTCAAATACCGGATAGCCATTTTTTAACATTGAGAAAATTAAAACACTTTGGGATACCGATATGTGATTATACTTGTCTTTGCTCTTCTCTAGAAGAGATAATGATTTTTTATCACCGTATATCTAATTTAAAATCTAACTTAGATTTTGATATTGATGGAATAGTGATCAAAGTAGATTCACAACAACTACAAAATCGACTTGGTAATCGTTCTAATGGTCCTCGGTGGGCAGTAGCACTTAAATTTCCTGCGCCTGAAAAATTTTCTTATGTACAAAAGATAAAATTTCAAGTCGGTCGCACAGGCGTTATTACTCCTGTAGCACAGTTACAACCAGTAGAAGTGGGTGGTATTGTAGTCCGTCATGCTACACTTCATAATTTTAATGAAATTAAACGTTTGAACTTGTATCTAGGGGATCAAGTGGTAATCCGCCGTGCTGGAAATGTAGTACCTCAAATAGTAAAAGTTTACCACCAAGAAAAAACTTTCTTAGAAAGAAAAAAAATTATTCTTCCATCTCACTGTCCGGTTTGTCATTCTAAATTGGAAACTATTAATCAAGTATTAGTACGTTGTACTGGAGGAATAATTTGTCCCTCCCAAAAAAAACATTTTTTAAAACATTTTGTATCGAGGCGAGCTTTAAACATAAAAGGTCTGGGAGAGAGAATTATTGATCAATTGATTAATAATAATTATGTATCAACTCCGTCGGATCTTTTTCTGCTGACCATTAAAAAAATTGAAAATTTAGATAATATGGGATCAAAATTAGCCCTCCGTATTATTACGTCAATAAGAAGATCCCAAAATACTACCCTTTCTCGTTTTATATACTCATTAGGTATCAGGGAAGTAGGAGTGGTAACTGCTTTTAATTTAGCCCATTATTTTGGTTCTTGGGATAGATTTGTATCGTCTGATTTAAAAACTTTCTTAAAAATTAAGAACATTGGACCAATTGGAGCAGTACATATTATCAATTTTCTCTCTGAAAAAAGAAATAAAATAATAATACGAGAATTGGTAGCCAAATTAGTATTTATGGAGCAAGGATAATATATCCACTAATTAATATTATTAATGAGCCGATAACCTCTCACATTCCAAGATAAATTAATTTTTTTATTTTTAGATTACAAAGATTAATATTTACTTGGTTATGATCTAAAATAGGTACTACTAAAATTAGTAGTAAAGATATTTAATGGTAATAGTCAAAATTTATATTTTTCTGATTCGGTGTTTTTTAATGTTAAGGTATTTATTGGGGGCATCCGAATTAGCTAATGATGATTGCTTAGCAATCTCAATTAATAAATAACTGGAGGATATCGAGGCTGGGGAAGTTAAAATATTTTGATATGATTTTTTATCACCGAAGCTAATTCTCTCTGAGTTTCAGATTGACTAACGAACAATGAAAAATATTAGAAATTTTTCCATTATTGCTCATATTGATCATGGCAAATCAACTTTGTCAGATCGTTTTATTGAATTATGTGGAGGATTATCTAAACACGAAATGGAATGTCAGGTTCTAGATTCTATGGAGTTAGAACGAGAGCGAGGAATTACTATAAAGGCTAGAAGTGTCAGTTTGAAATACTATGCTAAAAATGCACAAACTTACATGCTTAATTTTATTGATACACCTGGTCATGTAGATTTTTCTTATGAAGTTTCTAGATCATTAGCAGCCTGTGAAGGAGCTTTGTTATTAGTAGATGCTACTCAGGGCGTCGAGGCCCAAACTGTAGCTAATTGCTATACTGCTCTAGATATGAATTTAGAGGTAATTCCAATTATAAATAAAATAGATTTACCTACATCTAATCCTCAAAGAATATCAAAACAAATTGAAGATATTATAGGAATTTATGCTCGTAATGCGATTTGCTGTTCTGCTAAAACAGGAATAGGAGTAGTAGAAGTTATTGAGCGCTTAATTCTTGACATCCCTCCCCCACAGGGAAAACCAAAGGAAACATTACAAGCACTTATTATTGACTCTTGGTTTGATGATTATCTAGGAGTAGTCTCCCTTATAAGAATTAAAAATGGTATTATACGTAAAGGTGATAAGATTCTTCTTATGAATAGTAACCAAGCTTATCAAGTAGAACGTCTAGGTATTTTTACTCCCAAGCCCCTCGAAAAATATTATTTAAATTGTGGTGAAGTTGGGTGGTTAGCTTGTTCAATTAAAAATATTATGAGTGCACCGGTCGGCGATACAATAACACTAGTTAAACACCCAGCAAAAAACACTTTTCCAGGTTTTAAAAAAATTAAACCGCAAACCTATGCGGGATTATTTCCGATTAAGAGCGTTAACTATATGTCGTTACGTAATGCGTTAGCTAAACTCAGCATTAATGATGCATCATTTTCTTATGAACCGGAATTTTCTAGTGCTCTAGGTTGTGGTTTTCGGTGTGGTTTTTTAGGTATGTTACACTTAGATATTATTCAAGAACGGTTAAAAAGAGAATATAATTTAGATTTAATTACTACTGTACCTACAGTGATTTATGAAATAGAAACCACTACCGGAGAAATAGTTCACATCGATGGTCCTGATCAACTGCCCCTATTTAATAAAATATCGATATTAAGAGAACCAGTAGCAGAATGTCGTATTTTTACACCGCAAAAATACTTAGGAAATGTGATGGGGCTATGTATAGAGCGTCGCGGTATTCAAATGAATATAATATATCATAAGATGAATCAAGTAGAATTACTATATGAAATACCACTTGCTGAAATAATAAATAATTTTTTGGATCGACTTAAATCTCTTTCGAGCGGTTATGCATCTATGGATTATCAATTTAAGTATTTTAAAGTTGCAGATATGGTGCGATTAGATATTTTAATTAATAAAAAGCATGTAGATGCATTGTCTATGATCATTCATCGTAAGAATACTACATGGTTAGCTCATAAATTATTAGAGAAAATAATAACTATTATTCCGCGTCATCAATTTGATATTAAGATTCAGGCGGCAATAGGAACTAAGATTATTGCAAGTTCTACTATAAAACAATTAAGAAAAAACGTGCTGTCTAGATGCTCTGGGGGTGATATAAGTCGAAAAAAAAAGCTTTTGCAGAAGCAAAAGCAGGGAAAGAAACGTATGAAAATTTTAGGCAATATTGAAATTCCTCCAGAATTATTTCGTCAAATGTTACATGTGGACAGATAACAGTTCAATTCATGTCCAATAAATTTACCTTAATATTAGTAGGAACGACTTTTTTTTCCGGAATTATTTGGTTGCTGCAAAAATGTAAATTAATCAAATGTCTTTATTATCCTTATTTAAGACAAGGAACAATAATTTCAATTTATAAATTCATTGACTATTATAGTTCCCTATTTCCGATGTTATTCCTAGTATTTATAATAAGATCCTTTATATTTGAGCCATTTCAGATTCCTTCTGGATCGATGATGCCTACATTACTTATCGGAGATTATATATTGGTAGAAAAATTTTCTTATGGATTGAAAAATCCTCTGAATAATAAGACACTAGTTTTTGCTAGACGTCCCCAAAGGGGGGATATTGTAGTATTTCAGTATCCTAAGAATCCTAATATTAATTATATTAAACGAATTATTGGATTACCTGGAGATCTGATTACCTACAATCCAACAGAGAAAAAACTAATGATAAAATCAAATTTTATTGATCCTCAAAAATATAAAAGAATAAATATAGATTATTCTCCTCTGAAAATTAGCGATTTTGTACAAACATTTAATATAGCTAAAGGAATAGTCACTACTTGCTTTGATCAGATTTCACAGAATGATTTTCTGGGCAACAGTTTACGTATGTGGGAACGATTAGAAACTTTAGATAATATAACACATAAAATTTTTATTCTTCCCCAGGAACCTACTGTTCAAACAAATGTTTTTTATAAACAACCTAATCATCCTCCCGCAACTTGGTTAGTGCCTAAAGGTTACTATTTTATGATGGGAGATAATCGTGATAATAGTGCAGATAGTAGATATTGGGGATTTGTAGCAGAACACCATATTGTGGGAAAAGCAATATTTATCTGGATGAGTATCAATAAAAAAAATTGCCACTGGGTACCTAGTGGAATTCGTGTAAATCGAATTGGAATCATTAAATAATTTTCTATATGTTGATAAATTTTGTTATTTGATGAAGATGAGAGTTATGAAAACACTTCAAGAAAAATTAGGATATAATTTTAAAAACTCTTTTTTATTACAGCAAGCTCTGACTCATCGCAGTTCCAGCAGTCAACATAATGAACGCTTGGAATTTTTAGGTGATTCTATACTGAGCTATGTTATTGCCAATGCTCTTTACCATCGTTTTCCTAGAGAAAATGAAGGAGAAATGAGTAGAATGAGAGCGACATTAGTACGCGAGTTTACTTTATCGGAAATAGCACGTACCTTTAATATAGGTGCCTATCTGTATTTAGGAGCAGGAGAGCTAAAAAGTGGAGGAGAACACCGAGATTCTATTTTAGCTGATGCTATTGAAGCTATTATTGGGGGAGTATACTTAGATAGTAATATTGCTACTGTAGAAGGAGTCATTCTACATTGGTTCCAATCTAGATTAGAACATATAAGACCCGGACATAAACAGAAAGATCCTAAAACAAGATTACAAGAATGGTTACAGAGTCAACGGTTGCCCCTTCCCACTTATTTAGTAGTAGCTGTTCATGGGGAAGCGCATGATCAAATTTTTACTATTTGCTGTAAAGTAAGTAATACCAATGATCTGGCTACTGGCAGTGGATCTAGTCGTCGTAAAGCTGAACAAATAGCCGCGGAAAAAATGCTTCTGAAGTTAGGTATTGAATTAAAATGAAAACTAATATGACTTATTGTGGTTTTATTTCTCTACTTGGGAGAACTAATGTAGGTAAATCTACCTTATTGAATAGATTGATAGGACGTAAAATCTCTATAACTTCCAAGAGAAAACAAACTACTAGAAATCGAATTCTCGGGATAGTTACCGAAGGTTGTTACCAATCTATCTATATAGATACTCCCGGCTGTGATTCTAACAAAAAAGTCTTAAATATTTTAATGAATTCGATTACCAGGAGAACTCTCAGTGAGGTGTCCATAGTTATTTTTATGGTAGTAGGAACTACATGGACTTCTGAAGATAAGAGAGTATTAAGTTGGCTCCAAGATAAAGAAATTCCCGTTATTTTGGTAATAAATAAAATTGATATTATTGATAACAAAAGTTTGCTTTTACCTCATCTGCAATTTTTAAATCAGCAGAAAAATTTTATAGATATTATCCCTATTTCTGCTCTTACAGGTTTTAATGTAGATAAACTAGCCAAAATTACCCGAAAGTTTTTACCTTTATCAAAGCATATTTATGCTCCCGAATTTTTCACAGACCAACCTATAAATTTTACTATTGCGGAAATAATTCGAGAAAAATTAATCCGAGTGCTAGGTGACGAGATACCTTATTCACTGAAGGTGAAAATTGAAAAATTTTATGTAAAGAAAGATGACTATTGTATTATTTATGCATTGATAATGGTTCATCAAACAAGTCATAAAAAAATTATTATTGGAATAAATGGAAATAAGATAAAAAATATTGGGATAAAAGCTCGTTTCGAGATAGAAAAAATAATGAAGTTAAAAGTATATTTAAAATTATGGATTAAAGTCCAAAATCGATGTCCAGCGGATGAGATAATTTTACCAACCAGAAAAATTTTACTCTCATTAGAGAAAAATTAACTATTCTAAGAATATTAGAAATATTAATCTAGTTAGAGATGATAATGATATAATCTTGAAATAAGATATATTATGAGATGAGTTAAGTAAGAGGAAGTCTATTTATCCTAACAATTATTGATGAACTCAAAATTCCACATTATACGTATAATCCTATCCTAAGCAATAGGAAATAAATATCACTACGAGTTAGAGTAATCCAAGAATCATAATTAGTATTAACTTATATTTTACTACACTTAATTAAGTGAATTTCTTATTCTAGTGAAGTTATGCAACTAACTATTCGTCATCATAACTATGATGATTCTAAATCCCGTATCAGATAAAATTTAATGAAAAAGTGAATAAAGATGGGAATTATAGGTGTAGGTACTGACTTAGTTGAAATAAAAAGAATTGCACAAGTAGTATCTAAATACGGAAAAAAATTTTCTCACCGAATATTATCGGATTATGAACTGCTGAAATTCAATAAAAATTGTTATCCCGTTAATTTTCTTGCCAAACGTTTTGCAGTTAAAGAAGCCGCGGCAAAAGCATTTGGTCTCAGATCTGGTAAAATGTTCCAACATTTTGAAATTTTTCATGATTCGTATGGTCAACCACATTTAAAATGTTTACAGACTGTAGCGTTAATAGCAGAAGAGATAGGGGTCAAATGTATTCATATTACCATAACAGATGAAAGAAAATATGCTTTGGCAACAGTAATTATAGAAACTAATTCTTAGTTTTAATTTTAGTAATAGCATTCTTAATGGGACAAACTTTTTGACAATTAGGTCTAGAATAAATACCTCTACATTCAGTACATCGTTGGTTATTAATGGTATAAAAATCTTTTTCCATTGATATGGCATTATTTGGACATTCTGCAACGCAAATATCACATTGTATACACTTTTTAGTTATTATTAAAGGCATTGAGATAATCCAATTAGTGCTAAGAAAAAATAATATTCATGTTTTCTATTAACATAATCTATTTTTGATAGAAAGTATGTTCCTTAATAAAGTCAAACTATTAGCTAGGAAAAATAATAAAGATATCTTTACGGATTTTTATTGTGAAGAAATTAACGTACTAAGGATTTAAAAATTTTGTCCTTAATATTTCTTTGAGGATAGGAATATAAACTTTGATTATTCCTTTTACTAGTTTTTAATCTAAAGTTATATTGTTGATTAACTCAACTTATATTAAGACTGTCAAAGTTTCTAATATTTCCAATCTAATTAATTTTTTGATCTTTAGTGATATATGGAATTAATAATATGTTTGAACAAATAGAATTGGCTTCTCAGGATCCTATTTTAGGATTAACCGAACAGTTTTATGCAGATCCTAGATCTAATAAAATTAATCTCGGTATTGGGGTGTATACGGATGAAACGGGTGAAACTCCCATTTTAAAAAGCGTAAAAAAAGCAGAAAAAATTTTGTTAGAGCAAGAAAATAGTAAAAATTATTTGAGTATCGAGGGAATGACTAATTTTTCTACTTATACTCAAGCATTATTATTTGGGGAGAAAAATAAAATTTTCGAAGAAAAACGTATGATAACTGTACAAACGCCCGGAGGAACAAGTGCTTTGTGGATTGCAGCAGATTTACTTGCTACACAAACTAAAAATAAGCGGATCTGGATTAGTAGTCCTAGTTGGCCTAATCACAAAAATATATTTATGAGGGCTGGTTTAGAAGTTTTAGAATATCCTTGGGGGGAATCTAATACTCATAGTTTATCATTTGATAAAGTAGGATGGTATTTTAAAAATAAAGTTCAGCCAGGAGATATAATACTTTTTCATGGCTGTTGTCATAATCCGACTGGTATTGATCCTAATCGAGAAGAATGGAAGGAACTTGCTTTTTTATGTCAAAAAAAACAGTGCTTACCATTCTTTGATTTTGCTTATCAGGGATTTGATAATAATTTAGAAGAAGATGCAAGAGGTATGCAACTTTTTACCAATTATAATGAAGAATTGTTGGTTGCAAGTTCATATTCTAAAAATATGGGCTTATATAATGAACGGGTTGGAAGTTTAACATTGATAGCTCAGAATAATAATGTAGCAAATAGAGTCCTGAGTCAGTTAAAAGCTATTATTCGTACTTATTATTCTAATCCTCCGGCGCATGGAGCAGCTATAGTTAGTACTATATTAAAAAATGATAATCTTAAACAAATGTGGAAGAATGAACTTTCAGGCATGCGTGATCGTATCAACAAAATGCGATCTTTGTTTGTTAGTTGTCTAAAGAAGAAAGGTATTCAAAGAGATTTCAGTTTTATCACTAAGCAACATGGAATGTTTTCTTATAGTGGTCTATCTTCACAACACGTTTTACGTTTGCGTAAAGAATTTGGCATTTATTTTTTAAATAACGGCAGAATAAATGTAGCTGGTATGACACCACATAATATGGACTTTTTATGTAATGCTATTGGTTCAGTTTTATTTAATAAATAGTAATATCTGCTCACAAGGTTAGAGAATGGAATATTACGCCTAACTAATAAAAAGGATTCTGTGTTCCGAGTAATATCCTTTTTATGGATTAGTGTTTGTTAGTGAAAGTGAACTACTCAAATTCTAGAGTGATCAATTGATAACTAAATATAAATAATATAATGGAAGACGAATTCTTAACGTAAACGCTAAATGTAGCCGTGCTTCGAAAGATCATCGTAAGTCAAAGTTGGAAGATTAAAATCATTATAGTATTCAAAAATTCATTATGCACATAAATATCATTTAGAAAAAAAGTTTCCAAAGGAGTGAAGAGCATTATCTTCTAGGATAAGTAGATAAAATATTTTTTAGATTCTAGAGTTTTTCAGAACCAAGAATAATATCATCTGGTACAGAAATTAGAAATCGATAAGTTAGATTTATAGAAAAATAAAGTTTTCTATTTTACACACAATTATAACTAAAGATGATAGAACTTCTCTATTTTAATAATGATGCTAGTACCAATTCCTAAATTCGGTTGTTAATATCGAATATATGAAACCCAGATATATAGATGTTGTCAATGCTAACTTTGTTTAAAAATTTTAACCGTAAATATTACTTAAGAGAAAAAAAGTATTGTGTGTGAAAGTGAGAAAGAAAATGGCCATCTGTATTGAATATGATGGTACAAGATATTTTGGTTGGCAAAGACAACCTGACGTACCTACGGTGCAGACTGCTTTAGAAGAAGCATTAACAATGGTAGCTAATCATTCTGTTAGCACAGTAGGATCGGGTAGAACTGATGCTGGAGTACATAGTTTAGGACAGATAATCCATTTTGAAACTACTGCAAGCCGTAAAATAGTTTCTTGGACTAGAGGAGTTAATAGTTATCTTCCCAAAGATATTGCGGTCCGCTGGGTACAAAATGTTCCATCTCATTTTCATGCTAGATTTAGTGCTCTTTCTCGTCATTATCGTTATGTAATATATAATCATCTGTTAAAACCAGCACTGTTAAATTCACGAGTATTACATTATCCTGTCCCTCTAGATTATGAGGTCATGCATCGAGCCGGACAATATTTACTGGGAGAAAATGATTATACTACTTTTCGATCATTGCAGTGCCAATCAAGAACTCCTTACCGTAATATTATGTATCTGAATGTATCTCGATATGGTTGTTATATTATAGTAGATATGAAAGCTAATTCTTTTTTGCAACATATGGTGCGCAACATTGTAGGATGTTTAATAGAAATTGGATGTGGTAAACAGCCAGAAGAATGGATGTCTCAAATATTAGCAGCTAAAAAAAGAACTTTAGTGGCTTCGACTGCTAAGGCAGAAGGATTATATCTAGTAGCGACTGATTATCCAGAACATTTTTTCTTACCTAAAATTACATTAGGTCCATTATTTATACCTCTCTAACTTAGAGGATAGTCCTTGAACCAGCATCACCCTAACGCATCATCTTCATTAACTACATGGTTGAAATTTATACAAAATCGATATCCACCTCAAATAACATTAGGACTCGATAGGATTAGAAAAGTCGCGAAAAAGTTCAACTTACTTCAACCAGCTCCTATAATATTTACTGTAGGAGAAACGAATGGAAAGGTTACGACCTGCAGGGCAATGGAAATGATACTGTTAGCTGCTGATTATCGTACCGGACTTTATACTTCTCTCCACTTACTACGTTATACTGAAAGAATTCGTATTCAAGGTCATGAATTAGAAGAAGAAGCATATACATTAGCTTTTTCAGTAATAGAAGCATCCTGTAATAATCTCTCAATCTCTTGGTTTGAATTTACTACATTAGTAGCACTCTATTTATTTACCCAATTTACTTTAGATGTAGTAATTTTAGAAGTAGGATTAGGAGGTCGTCTTGATGCTACTAATATCATTGATTCTGATATATCAGTAATTACTTCTATCGGTTTAGATCATACAACCTTATTAGGAACAGATATAGTCAGTATTGCCCGTGAAAAAGCGGTAATATTTCGGTCACACAAACCTGCTATTATTGGTGAATTAAATAGTTCCATTAATATTCTAACTAAAGAATCCTATAAAAGTCAGGCGGTTCTGTATATAGTTAATTATCATTGGATCTATATTAAGAATACTAATAAATGGATTTTTTATGATGACAAAGATTGTAGTATAGATATACCTTTTCCTAAAATTCCTGTAGAAAATGCGGCTACGGTAATAGCCGCTTTACGTTCTTCTTCTTTACAAATCAGTAAAAAAATTATTCTTTCTTCTTTACCTCCTATCTCTTTAGCAGGAATATTTTCAAATTATTGACCTTAAACCTCAAGTTATTCTAGATGTCGCTCCTCTACTAGAACAGGGGGGGAAACATGCAGTAATAGCTATTCTATGTGATAAGGATATAGAAGGTATAATAAAAAATTTACTTCATCAAATTGATTATTGGTATTATGCTTCTACTACTGGTTTTCGAGGTACATCTGCCATTAAGTTATCGAAATATTTACCACAAGCTAAAATTTTTAATATAATTTCAAAAGCGTGGAGGTATGCAATGCATCAAGCTGATAAGAATGATATTGTGCTGGTTTATGGTTCATTTTATACTGTTGCGCGGGTGATAGCTTGTATTAATAAGGAATACGGTCCAATCTTATTATAAAGATAAATTTCAAAAACGAATGAGATTTTTTATTAGATATAAAAGTATATTTTAAAAATTTTTTAACAAAATTCAGTCGAAGTATTCACTAAAATATAAGTATTGTTCTCAAGGATCGTGATAACTTTTTGGTCCAAAAATACCATTTGAACTGGAGGAAGGAGTTTATTCCCGATATAGGTGTAATTTTAGTCATGAAACGCATAATTATAGGTATATCAGGTGCAACAGGAATAATTTATGGGGTCCGTATATTACAAATATTACAAAAAATTCAGGGGGTAGAAACTCATTTAGTCATGAGTTTATCTGCTCGTCACACTTTAAATTTAGAAACTAATTATTCTTTACAAGATTTAAAAGTTCTGGCTGATAGGGTACATGATGTTCGTAATATCGCCTCATCTCTTTCATCTGGATCTTTTAAAACTGATGGAATGGTGATTGTGCCGTGTTCTATGAAAACTCTTTCTGGTATTGCTCATAGTTATACTGATAGTTTACTTACTCGAGCGGCAGATGTGATATTAAAAGAACGGCGAAGATTAGTCTTATGTATAAGAGAAACACCACTGCATTTAGGACATTTACGATTGATGTATATGGTAGCTGAAAATGGGGCAATAATCATGCCTCTTGTACCGGCATTTTATCATAATCCTAAAAGAATAGAGGATATTTTAGATCAGAGTATCATTAGAGTATTAGATCAGTTTGCCATAACCACTCAAAAGGATTTATTTTATCGATGGACAGGAATATCTTAGATTTAAAACGATAATTTTATCTTTAAAAATAACAAATTCAGTAAAAACAGGTGGTTTTTATTCACCTGTTTTTTGATTTAAAATTTAATTTTTAGTTATCTATTATAAAATAGATTTTTATTACGATATCCTAGTTGAGCCATAGTACCAGCTATTATAGCTTCTAATATCATTAGAAAAAATAAAAACCAACTTGCTTTTGATATCGTATGAGCAGTTTTATATGCAGCTTTTTTAGCCGTCGATCCTACCTTACTTTTCCAATTATGATATATTTCTTCTACTTTTTGTACTAAATTTTCTGCTTGAGTATCACTTATTCGCAGATGTGATTTTAATATTTTTTTGAAATTTTCTCGATCTTCCGTTTGGAGAGAACTTTTATTTCCTTGGAGAAAAGCTTGTAACCATTGAATAATATCATTATCTATAGATTCTTTAGATGGCAAACCCGAAGCTTTAGAGGGAGATAATATTTGATCAGATCCAGAGTTCTGTCTTAATGATTTTTCATAAACATCATGCATAGTATTAATTAGTTCCGATTTTAAATCATCTAAGTTAATGTTATCTTGTAAGTTTTGGCTCGCTAATTTAGAGGCGTGAACAGCAATAACAGAGGCACTTTTACCGGCCGCTTGTAAACCTGTTCCTAATAAACTCATGGTTCCACTGATAACTTGTGTAAAAAGTATGCATATTAAAGTTAAACAAATTAATGTTTTAATTGCCCACACTAACATTCCATGTAGAACTCCTTCCCGAGTAGCAATCATTCCCGCTAGATATGATCCTATTGCCAGTGCAATCATCATGCTAATTGAGGTCCATATTATTGGACCAATTGCTATATTAGCAAGCGGATTAGTATCATTCAAAGGAAAAATAGAACTTGCGCCTACTGCAGTTCCTAATATTAATAATACAAGCTCTATTACTAAGGTAGATATTAAACCGGCAAATATTGCATCCCATGAAATAGTCTTGAAATGCATATTTTCTTCTTCATGGATAGTGTTTATAGAGTTATCTGCTGACATTTTTATTCTCCCTAGGGCAGTATAATAGAGAATTATTGACTTACTCACTGTGATTAAGAGTATAGATGTGATTCTCTTCTAACGATGTTTTATTACATAAATATGTATATATTTGACCTGAAATTTTCTAATTAGTTAGAATGATAATTCTAACCATAGTATAGATTATATATTTCACTATTGCTGTTCTCTATTAAGATTTACATCTTAGGCAATATTTAATAATATAAAAGAAGTTTATTTCATAATAATAATGTTACTAGTCTATCTAACAGGGAGATATAATTTTTATAATTAATGATAAATCTTACTCAAAATTAAGTAGACGAAAAATATTTTATTTACCTTAATCTTTACTAGATAAATTTAATAATTTTATATATAGAAATGATAATATGGCGATTAACGATTTTTTTATGATCCCTACAGTCTAGGAGAATACATTTAAGAATATAGTTCTTCTTTTCTAATGACAGTTCCCAGGAGATAAATGATAATAAAAAATAATTAAGAGAGACTTTTAATATTATTAAATATGATCTCTCTCATATGAGAGAGATGATATTATTGATGTTAATATTTCTAGAGAATAAGGAGAGATTAGCTGTTTTTCCAGATAAATCTAATCCTCCTAAACTATCATCCAAACGTCAGTTGATATTCATCTTACAATTCAGAATCAATATCGATAAAGTTAATTACATATTCCAATAATTTTATGTAATATTGCCAATCAGGAGGATTAAAATATATGCTAAATTTAGGATCATTTATAATTTATTGCATAGTCTCTTTAGGAATATGCATTATGATTCTATGTATCTCATGGTTATTAGGGGGTAAAAGTAAAGGTTATAGTAAAAATATTCCTTTTGAATCTGGAGTTAAGTCCGTAGGTAGTGCTCGCTTGCGTTTTTCGGCTAAATTTTACTTAATAGCTTTATTATTTGTAATTTTTGATATCGAAGCACTTTATTTATATATTTGGGCCATTACTGTTCGGGATAGTGGGTGGATAGGATTTTTTGAAGTATCTATTTTTAGTGTAGTCCTAATATCCAGTTTAATTTATTTAGTACATAATAAGGCTCTTAAATGGAAAATATTAATGCGTCCTTCTATTTACAATAAATTTATTAATATACGTTAGTTATAATCTAATTTCATTTAATCATATTAAGTCTCCAGTCACTAAGATGAACTATACAATTACTAAAATTAAATCAAAATATAATTTATCGAAAAATTTTTCTAATCCAGATAGTAGAAATAATTTAGAAGAACGAGTTCATCAGAATGTATATATGGGAAAATTAGAACAAGTTCTTCATAAATTAGTAAATTGGGGTCGGAAAAATTCATTATGGCCGTATAACTTTGGTCTTTCATGTTGTTACGTTGAAATGGTGACGGCATTTACTGCTGTACATGATATTGCCCGATTTGGATCTGAAGTGTTGAGAGCCTCTCCACGACAAGCTGATTTTATGGTAATAGCAGGAACTCCATTTATCAAAATGGCTCCTATCATCAAACGTCTTTATGATCAAATGTTGGCTCCTAAATGGGTAATATCAATGGGATCTTGTGCTAATTCGGGTGGAATGTACGATATTTATTCTGTAGTACAAGGAGTAGATAAGTTTTTACCAGTAGATATCTATATTCCGGGTTGTCCTCCGCGACCGGAAGCTTATATCCAAGCTCTTTTACTGTTGCAAAAGGTAATCACTAAGGAATATCGTCCTCTCTCGTGGATGATAGATCCAGAAGGTCAATATTTTTATCGACGCCCAAGTTTTATCTCAGAACGTAATAGAAAAAGACCGGAACGCATGTCAGTAACTACTTTACCTAGTCCTGATAAAATTTCATAAATAATATAAGAAAAATAAAAGCTGCTATCTAAGATTAGTGTGAATAAACATAATAACTATAAGCATTTATTACCCATGGAGAGCGTCAATAATTATAAGTATCAAATAATTAGGGAACTATATAATAATTTTGGTAGCGAACTTCTAAAATTACAGACAACTTGCATGGATTTTCCAGTTGTTTGGATCGATCGTCATAAACTTATAGAAATAGTCAATTTTTTACGTAATATTGTTCGCGATCCTTATCTAATGCTATATGATCTTCATGCAATAGATGAGCGTGTTAGAACTAACCGCAATGACTTACCTACAGCTGATTTTACTGTGTTTTATCATTTTATTTCCATTGAAAGAAATGCAGATATTATGATTAAAGTTGCATTATTAATGCATAATCTCAAGATATCGTCCTTGACCAATTTATTTGTTAATGCAAATTGGTATGAACGTGAAATTTGGGATATGTTTGGTATTACTTTCCTAGGTCATCCTCATCTCACGAGAATACTGTTGCCCTCCCAATGGAGTGGTTTTCCCTTAAGAAAAGATTATCCGGGGCGAGCTACAGAATTGCAGCCTTATCATCTAACTGAAATAAAAGAAGATATAGAAATGGAAGCATTGAAATTTATTCCAGAAAATTGGGGAATGTCACGCGGCAATGAAGAGAAAGATTTTATGTTTCTTAATTTTGGCCCTAATCATCCTTCTGCCCATGGAGCCTTTAGGATAATCCTCCAACTTGATGGAGAACAAATTATCGACTGTGTACCAGATATTGGTTATCACCATCGGGGTGCGGAAAAAATAGCTGAACTCCATACCTGGCATAACTTTATTCCTTATACGGATCGTATCGAATATCTGGGAGGTTGTGTTAATGAAATGCCTTATATTTTAGCGTTAGAAAAAATGGCAGGAATCCAAGTACCGGACAGAGTAAAAGTAATTCGTATTTTGCTTTCAGAATTATTCAGAATTAATAGTCATTTATTGTATATTTCTACTTTTATTCAAGACATAGGTGCTATGACCCCAGTATTTTTAGCTTTTACTGATCGTCAGAAAGTTTACGATGTAGTAGAAGCCATTACAGGGTGTCGTATGCATCCGGCTTGGTTCAGAATCGGAGGTGTAGCTCATGATTTACCCCAAGGTTGGCAACATTTGTTACATAATTTTTTAGATTGGATGCCCAAGAGGTTGGATCTATATATCAAAGCAGCATTACATAATTCTATTTTAATTAGTCGTTCTAAAGGTATTGCTTCTTACCGTAAACAAGAAGCTCTTGACTGGGGAATAACCGGAGCAGGATTACGTGCTACTGGGGTATCTTTTGATGTGAGAAAGTGGAGACCCTATTCGGGTTATGAGTTTTTTGATTTTGAAGTTCCTATAGGAGATGGAATAAGTGATAGCTATAGCCGAGTTATGCTTAAAGTAGAAGAACTACGTCAAAGTTTAAAAATTATTCAACAATGTCTTAATCACATGCCCTTAGGACCATTTAAGGCTGATCATCCTTTAACTACTCCTCCGCCAAAAGAATTGACATTACAGCATATCGAAACTCTTATAACTCATTTTTTGCAAGTTTCCTGGGGTCCTATAATGCCTGTGAATGAATCTTTTCAGATGGTTGAAGCCACTAAAGGTATTAATAGTTATTATTTAACTAGTGATGGTACTAGCATGAGTTATCGTACTAGAATTCGCACTCCTAGTTTTGCACATTTACAACAAATACCTTCGGTAATTAGAGGCAGTTTAATATCTGATTTAGTGGTTTATTTAGGTAGCATTGATTTTGTTATGTCCGATGTGGATCGATAATATGTCTTATAACAAGAAGAATGCTTTTGATACTGAACGAAAAAAGATTGAAAAAGAAAAAAAAAATTATAAAAATCAACCCAGAGCCGTTGTAATTGAAGCGCTAAAAATAGTACAAAGATATCGAGGTTGGGTGTCAGATGAATCTCTACAGGAGATAGCAGAAATAATAGGAATCTCAACCACTGAAGTAGAAGAAGTCGCTACTTTTTATAGTCAAATTTTTAGACGTCCTGTAGGACGTCATGTTATTCGATATTGTGATAGTAGTATATGTTATATTAATGGTTATAAAAAAATAGTATCGTATATTGAAAAAAATCTCCAGATTACAAAAGGACAAACCACTGCCAATGGCCGTTTTACGTTGTTACCAATATGTTGTCTCGGTAATTGTGATAGAAGTCCCACGATGATGATCAATAATGATACTTACGGTCCTATGTCCATTGATGTACTAGATATTATCCTGGAACAGTATCCATGAAAAAAAAGAATAATTTTTATCCTGTCGAGGAAACACATCCTCTAACTTGGAGAATGCGCGAGGATAAACAACCAGTATGGATAGAGGAATATTGTAGAAAAAATGGTTATACGGCTGCAAAAAAAACATTATTAAAAATTAGTGCCGATGAGGTGGTAAATATAGTGAAAAAATCTGGTCTTAAGGGACGTGGAGGATCGGGTTTTCCTACGGGCATCAAGTGGAGTTTGATTCCCGATCCAGTAGATTCCATTAAGATCCGTTATTTCATATGTAATGCAGATGAGATGGAACCTGGAACCTATAAAGACCGAATTTTGTTAGAAAATTTACCTCACCTGCTAATAGAGGGAATGATAATAAGCGCTTATGCATTAAAAGCGACTATAGGTTATATTTTTCTTCGCGGTGAATATATTATTGCCGCTGGTAATATACGACGGGCTATCTCCGAATCCCGCGAAGCTGGATTCCTTGGAAAAAACATTATGGGTTCTGGATTTAATTTCCAAATAATTTTACATACAGGGGCAGGAAGATACATTTGTGGAGAAGAAACAGCATTAATGAATGCACTTGAAGGAAAACGTGCTACTCCTCGTTCTAAACCACCTTTTCCTGCTACCTCAGGACTATGGAAAAAACCTACATGTATTAATAATGTGGAAACGATATGTAATATTCCCTCTATTATAGAAAATGGAGTTGCATGGTATAAAGCTCTTGCGATCAACCACAGTTATGATATGGGAACCAAACTACTGGGATTTTCAGGTAGAGTGAAAACTCCCGGAATATGGGAATTACCTTTAGGTATTTATGCTCGCGAAGTTCTGGAAAATTATGCCGGAGACATGATAAAAGGATTTAAATTAAAAGCATGGCAACCCGGAGGATCAAGTACTGCATTTCTTACTCCTCATCACTTAGATTTACCTCTAGATTTTACTACTTTAAGTAAATTCGGAAGTCGGTTAGGGACAGGAATTGCATTAGCAGTGGATGATAAAATTAATATGGTCAAACTTTTATACAATTTGGAAAAATTTTTTTCTAGAGAATCTTGTGGTTGGTGTACTCCATGCAGAGAGGGATTACCATGGAGTGTAGAGATATTGCGAAGCCTTAAAAAAGGACAAGGTAAAGAAGAAGACCTGAAAATGCTTGAAAAAATTTGTGATCTTTTAGGATCGGGAAAATGTTTTTGTTATCTTGCTCCGGGAGCAATAGAACCATTGAGAAGTGCTTTAAAATATTTCAAAAATGAATTTGAAGAGGGAATAGCATGCCTCAAAAATTAAAAATATTACTGATATATATATAGAATATCACCTCATATCAATAAAAACATAATTTAATAATTAGAGGATGAGGAAAAGAGAATACTTGTAATATGACTATTATCCATGTAGACGGCACTCAATATGTAGTAGATGGATCGAAAAATTTATTGCATACGTGTTTATCACTCAAACTAGATCTTCCGTATTTTTGTTGGCATCCGGCTTTAGGCAGTGTAGGATCTTGTCGTTTGTGTGCAGTTAAAAGATATCATAACGATCAAGATTGTCAGGGTAGTATAATTATGTCTTGTATGACAAGAGCTATCGATAATATTTTCATTTCTCTGGAAGATCCAGAAGTAAAAGAATTTCGACGAAATATTCTGGAATTATTAATGATAAATCATCCTCATGATTGCCCAGTATGCGAAGAAGCAGGAAATTGTCATTTGCAAGATATGTTGGTAATGACAGGGCATTATAAACGTCGTTATAGATTTAATAAACGTACCCATTACAATCAATATCTCGGACCATTTATATCTCATGAAATGAATCGGTGTATTGTATGTTACCGTTGTATAAGATTTTATAAGGATTATGCTCATGGTAATGATTTAGGAGTATATGGAATTCATAATAATATTTATTTTGGCAGAGTAAAAGATGGAATATTAGAGAACGAATTTTCTGGAAATTTAGTTGAAATTTGTCCTACCGGAGTTTTCACTGATAAAACTGCCTCACAACAATACACTCGAAAATGGGATCTGCAATTTGCTCCTAGTATTTGTGCACATTGTAGTGTGGGATGTAATACTAGTCCGGGAGAACGTTATGGTAATATAGTAAAAATTGATAATCGTTATCATGGTGCCATTAACCACTATTTCTTATGTGATCGTGGACGTTTCAGTTATGGTTATGTCAATTTGTTAGATCGACCTAGATGGCCTCAGGCACTTCGACCGGATCACACAGTAGAGTTAAATACTTTAGAGATAATGAATAAAACTACCACTATCTTAAAAAACGCTAAAAAAATTATTGGAATTGGATCGGCTCGTGCTAGTCTCGAAAGTAATTTCGCTCTTCGTGAATTAGTGGGAGAAGAAAATTTTTATTTAGGTATGACAGGATCAGAACAAACAAGATTATCACTAATATTAAAAATATTATGCCAAAGTGGTATTTATTCCCCTACATTACGTGAAATAGAAAATTATGATGTTATATTATTATTGGGTGAAGATCTTACCCAAACTAGTCCTAGACTTGCTCTGTCGGTACGTCAAGCAGTAAAAAATAAGTCTCATCCAGAAGATGATCATCAGAATGAGAAAAATTTAGGTGCGTTATTTCTAACTAATATTGACTCTACACGGTTGGATGATATTGCCCTTTGGAAATATTATGCTTCACCTGCCGAACAAGCTAGAATAGGATATGCTCTTGCTCATAAATTAGACTCTAACTCTCCAAAAGTTTCCTTATCAATTACTCTTAGTGATCAAGTGAACGTGATTGCTAAGACCTTACAAAAAGCTAAAAAATCTTTAATTATTTCCGGTAGTAATGCTGGAAGTGACGAACTTATAAAAGCCGCCGCTAATATAGCGACTGCGCTCAAGAATACTTCAGAATCTGAAGTAGGATTAATTTTATTACCAGCAGAAGTAAATAGTATAGGATTAGGTTTACTTTCTAGAAATATTAAATCATTAGAAACTGCGATAGAGCAATTACAAAATGGAGTATCAGATACTCTATTAATTATGGAAAATGATTTATATCGAATTTTTCCTCATAATATCATGGATGAAGTACTAACTAAAATATCAAATGTTATTGTTATAGATCATCAGAATACGAAAACTATTGGTAAAGCTAATATAATTTTTTCCGCGGCTAGCTTTGCTGAGAGTACTGGAACAGTAGTAAATTATGAAGGAAGAGCTCAAAGATTTTTTAAGGTTTATGACCCTTCATATTATGATTCTCGTTTTCAACTTAAAGAAAGTTGGCGATGGTTACATTTATTAAAATGTCAATTAACTACGAGTAATATCAAATGGTTTAATATTGATCACGTTATTCAGGCATGTATAGAGTCATGTCCAAAATTAAAAGGTATTAAAGATGTGTGCCCAGATGTAAAAGTGCGGATTCATGGTCAGAAAATAGTACGTAAATCAAAACAATATAGTGGGGGATCATCAATCCTAGCTAATATTAACGTTCATGAAAAACCGATACCTCAAGATCCGGATTCTATGTTAACATTTTCTCGAGAAGGAACAAATAATCCCTTTGTTGAAAGACAACATATATCTTTTGCTTGGTATCCAGGATGGAATTCACCACAGGCATGGAATAAATTTCAGAATAAAATTGGTGGAACATTACATCATGGTGATCCAGGACAACGTCTGATCAAGACTAAGAAAGATAAAAATTTTAGTTTTTTTGAAAGTTCAGTGGAAGGATGTAATAATGAAACAGAAATATTACAAATAGTACCATACTACCATTTATTTGGTAGTGAAGAAATGTCTCAACGTACGCCTGTCATCCAAAAATGTATGCCGTCAACCTATATTATGTTGAATAACATAGATGCTAATCAATTAGGGGTGAGGGTAAAAACTATAGTTGAATTAAGTGTTATGAATATGGTATTGCACTTACCAGTTAAGGTGTCTGATCACTTACCTTCAGGTCTAATAGGATTACCATTAGGTTTTCCAGGACTTCCATTATGTTTGAATGGAAAAAAAATAGATTATATTACTAATATTCACCATAAGTAATTACTACTAATGACTAGTATAACAACTGTTAATATTATTAAAGCTCTAGTCATATTAGTAGTACTTCTGTTATGTAGTATATTTATGAGTTTTGGTGAACGAAGAGTGTTAGGGTTATTCCAGAATCGATATGGTCCTAACCGAGTAGGATGGTTAGGATTACTACAACCTTGTGCGGATATGATAAAAATTTTTTTTAAAGAGGATTGGATTCCTCCATTTTCCGATCAGTTATTATTTATTATCGCACCAATTATTTCCGTTAGCACTTTATTAATAGCTTTTGCTATTGTACCTGTGAGTAGTAACTGGGTAGTTGCTGATATGAACATTGGAATATTATTTTTTCTGATGATGGCCAATATATCTATATATGCGATATTTTTAGCCGGATGGTCTAGTAACAATAAATATTCACTTTTAGGTGCTCTGCGAGCTGCTGCACAGACTATTAGTTATGAAGTATTTCTGGGATTATCATTAATGGGGGTAGTGGCCAAAGCCAATTCTTTCAATCTTTCGGAGATCGTGCGTAATCAAAAACATTTATGGAATATTATCCCACAGTTTTTAGGATTTATAATGTTTTTTATATCCGGAATAGCTCTTTGTCATCGACATCCTTTTGATTTACCCCAAGCGGAACAAGAATTAGCTGATGGCTATCACTTGGAATATTCTGGAATAAAATTTGGTCTCTTTTTTATCAGTGAATATCTGGGCATGATTACGATTTCATCGCTTATAGTAACTTTATTTCTGGGAGGATGGCTAGGACCATTCTTACCATCATTCATTTGGTTCTTCCTAAAAAATACTGTTATTATTATAATATTTATTTTGATCCGAGCAGCATTACCTCGTCCACGTTACGATCAATTAATATCTTTTGGATGGATAATTTGCTTTCCAATCAGCTTATTTAATTTGTTAATAACTGGTATGTTAATACTTTATCAGTCACAGTAAGGGGATAATTTACTTAAATGTTCTTAAAATATATCTTATTAAGTTTTTCAACACAAATACGTAGTTTATACCTAATTTTTAAAAATGCTTTTTCTAAAAGAGAAACAATAAAATATCCGGACAAAAAAGTATTTTTACCTCCACGTTACCGGGGAAGAATTATTCTCACTCGTGATAACGAGGGAAAGGATCGTTGTGTAGCATGTGGACTATGTGCAGTAGTTTGTCCGGTAGATTGTATTTCCCTTCAAAAAGACACCAAAGAGGATGGACGGTGGTTTCCTAAATTTTTTAGGATTAATTTTTCTCGCTGTATATTTTGTGGGTTATGTGAAGAAGCATGTCCTACTACTGCCATTCAGTTAACTCCGGATTTTGAAATGGGAGATTTTAAACGACAAGATTTAGTATACGAAAAGGAAGATTTGCTTATCAGTGGACCTGGAAAATATCCTGATTATAATTTTTATAATATTTCTGGGATAACAATCCAGGGTAAAAATAAAGGTAGAGCGTCTAATGAATTTCTACCTATTGATGTTAAAAGCTTATTACCTTAATTTTTATCGGATTGATGTATCATGGTACTGTTTTTTTATATATGTGCAATAGTATCCATACTAATGACGATACTGTTAATAACAAATAAGAACCCGATGCATGCGTTATTATGCATGTTAATTACAATATTAGCAATTGCAGGCATGTTATTCTCGTTGGGAGCATATCTAGCTGGTTCCTTAGAGATAATTGCCTATGCGGGAGCTATTATGGTAATATTTATTTTTGTAGTAATGATAGTGAACTCAGATAAAGAATGTAATATCGAACGTCCCCAAATAACTAAAAAATTATTATTTCTGGAAATAATAGTTTCGGCTACATGGCTGTGGATAATATTTTTTTTTATACAACAAATCCCTAACTATCCTTTACCCCCCTATATTATTAATGTTCAAGCCGTAGGAAAATTATTGTTTAGCACTTATGTAGTGTTAATCGAAAGTATATCTCTCTTACTTTTAGCTGGTCTAATTGTAGCCTTTAAAATTGGATGTAAAGTACGTTAATAATGTTAGAGTGATATTTTATAGCTGATCTAAGCAGGTAAAAGAAGGATTATATCATGATATCTTTTAAAATAGCACTTACCATATCAGTAATTCTATTCGTTCTTGGCATTACGGGTGTTATTTTGCGGCGCAATCTTTTATTTATGCTTATGAGTGTAGAAATTATGCTCAATGCATCAGCACTAGCTTTTATAGTAACGGGAACTTTTTGGAATCAAGCCGAAAGTCAAATTATGTATATATTAATTCTTAGTGTGGCAGCTACTGAATCAAGCATAGGATTAGCACTGTTACTTCAGCTCTATCATCATTATAAAAACATGAATATTGATTCAGTTAGTGAGTTACACGGATGACAGTTCTCATTCTACCTATTTTTTTTCCATTCTTAGGATTCTTATTATTAGCATTTTCTGGAGGACGATGGAATAACAAATTTTGTGCTCTGATCAGTACGATTTCTATAGGCAGTGCATTTTTAGTAACCATGTGGATTGGAATTAATTTTTTTCAATACCAACCAGTAGAGTATCACTTCACATTATGGAATTGGATAAGTATTAAAGATTTTATCGTAAAATTTAATCTATCTTTAGACGCACTTTCATTAACGATGTTAACCATAGTTATAGGAATTGGATTTATTATTAATCTTTTTTCTTGTTGGTATATGCGAGGTCAAGAAGGATTTTCACGTTTTTTTTCTTATACTAATCTTTTTATATCCAGCATGAACATATTAGTTTTAGCAGATAACTTACTGTTCATGTATTTAGGATGGGAGTTAGTAGGTTTATGTTCTTATCTTCTGATTGGGTTTTACTACACTAATAGATCTAATGGAGCCGCGGCTCTTAAGGTCTTTATCATTACTCGTATTGGTGATATCTGTTTAGTACTTGCTATTTTTATACTAGGTTTTTTAGGCAGTAGTTTGAATTTTCAAGATATTGCTCTAAATGCTCCAAAAATGGCAGTAGATAATAAAATATTATTAGAATGGGCTACCTTTTTATTATTATGTAGTGCGATAGGAAAGTCCGCACAATTACCACTCCATACCTGGTTATCCGAGGCTATGGTTGGTCCGGCACCAGTATCTGCTCTTATTCATGCAGCTACCATGGTAACTGCTGGGATTTATTTAATTGTCAGAACAAAAATTTTATTTGTGCTTAATTCCGATATATTAAATTTAGTAGGAATTATAGGAGCAGTCACTTTATTATTTGCAGGATGTACAGCTTTAGTACAAAGCGACCTCAAGCGATTATTGGCCTATTCTACTATGAGTCAATTAGGATATATGTTTTTAGCTTTAGGGGCCCAAGCGTGGGAGGCAGCTATTTTTCATCTTGTGACTCATGCTTTTTTTAAAGCACTATTATTCCTGACTGCCGGAGCAATAATTTTAGCTTGTAATAATGAGCAAAATATCTTGAAAATGGGAGGATTACGTACAAGTATACCTTTTCTATATATTTGCTTTCTAGTAGGAGGATTATCATTAGCATCTTTACCATTATGTACATCGGGATTTTTTAGTAAAGAAAAAATTTTCTTATCACTTTTGTATCACGGAAATATAAAGTTATTGATAATAGCTTTATTAGGTAGTTTGATAACATCCATTTATACTTGTCGCATGATTTTTCTAATTTTTTATGGTCCCCAAAAAATTAAAGTTAGAATATTAGACAGAGATTTAACCTTTTACTTACCTTTACTAGTTCTAGTAATACTTTCTACTTTTATAGGTACCATGGCCATTCCTCCTTTTATGAACTTTAATCAGGAAATTAGTTCTGGTAAAACTTTTCTTTCTTTAGAATTAGAATTACTGACTATCAGTATAGTACTTTTAGGGATTGGAATTTCTATTTTTCTATGGTTATCTAGAAGAAATTTTGTCCTCAGAACATATATGTCGCAAAGTTCATTAGGACGTTTTTTTATTACGGCAGGATTAAATGGATGGGGATTTGACTGGTTCTTTAATCACATTGTGGTCTTACCTTACAGAAAAATAGCTATCTTAGTGCTACGAGATCCTCTCCAAAATATTATTAATAAGATTCCTCACATGTTGTTTAACATGGTTGGGAGAGAAATGATTAAAATAGAGAATCATGGACTGCTTCGAATATATATTACCCAAATAATTTTAGGTTTAATGTTAATTATAACCGTATTATTACTTATGTAAACGTTAACAAATGGGTAAAGAGGATCCAATCTATCCTCAACAAAAAATTTTGTTAGTATTTATTCCTAATTTTTAGAAAAATTAAAAAAAGAGAACACATTCATGTTTTTGCCCTGGTTAATAATTATTCCTATTATAGGAGGTTTTTTATGTTTTCCATTAGCACGTAGTGGAACAGAAGGACCACGGTGGATATCTTTAATAGTTTGCGTTTTAATTTTAATTTTATCATTTGAAATCTTGTGGAAAAATGATTATGCCCTGATGCAATATGGTAAAGAATTATCATTCTGGCAGCATTACTCTATCTCCTGGATTTCACGATTTGGCATTCAGGTGCATCTATCTATTGATGGATTATCACTTTTAATGGTGTTACTAACCGGTTTACTTGGTCTTATGGCAGTCTTATGTTCATGGAGAGAACTAGACTCTACAGGTTGGTTTCATTTTAACATGATGTTAATTTTATGTGGAGTCATCGGAGTCTTTTTATCGCAAGATTTATTTCTATTTTTTTGCTTCTGGGAAATAATGATTATTCCTATGTACTTTTTGATTTCTTTATGGGGACATAAAGAATTATCTGAAACATCTCGCATCACAGCGGGTCTCAAATTTTTTATTTACACCCAATCTAGTGGCCTGCTGCTATTGATAGCTATTATTACTCTTAGTTTAGTACATTATTCAGCTACTGGATTATGGACTTTTAGTTATTTACAGTTATTGCATCATCCGCAAATGTCATACACAGTCGAATATATATTGATGCTATGTTTTTTTATTGCTTTTGCAGTTAAATTACCTCTCGTACCTTTACATGGAGCAGTGATAGATGCACATAGCTTCGCGCCCACTACAGGAGCGATAGACTTAATTGGACTTTTAATAAAGACAGGCGGATATGGATTATTACGGTTCAGTTTTTTATTATTTCCGCGGGCATCAATCAACTTTGCCCCCACTGCTATGATGTTAGGAATAATAAGTATTTTTTATGGATCTTGGATGGCTTTTAATCAAAATGATATTAAACGGATGGTAGCTTATACCTCTCTCTCTCATATGGGATTTTTAGTAATTGGTATTTATACTAATAACTCTTTAGCATATCAAGGAACCGTGATTCAAATGATTTCCCATAGTCTTTCGGCCGCAGGATTATTCATTGTATGTGGCCTTCTTTATCAACGTTTGCACACCAGAAATATGTCACAAATAGAAGGTTTATGGCATAATATCAATTATCTACCTGCATTGACAATATTTTTTGCTGTGGCTACTATGGGATTACCGGGTACTGGAAATTTTCTGGGAGAATTTTTAATTTTATTCGGTAGTTATCGTTTCTTTCCAACAGTTACGATAATTGCTAGTTTTGGTATTATTTTTGCCACAGTTTATTCATTAATAATGATACAGCGTACTTTTTTTGGATCTCCTAATCTATCTTTAAGATTAAAAAAAATATCAATTCGTGAGTTATTTATCCTGGGATTGCTTATGTGTGTCCTATTAGGATTATGTTTTTATCCCCAACCGGTTATCAATATTTCTAGTTGGTCATATATTAATATTCCATATTAACACTCAAAACTACTAGTAGTCATTAGGAATAAAAAATGAATATCGAGATTAAAATGATATTATCTTTACTTCCGATGTTCATTATCGGAGCGATGATTATTCTAGTTCTTATCTCTATGGTAATATCACGACGCAATTCAGGATGCAGCTTGATATTGACGTTAACTGGTTTATTGCTGTCTATCTCAGTATTAATATACTGTAGGTATACAGAAACATTTGTTATTATTCCCTTTCTATCTATAGATGGGTATTATATATTTTTTAGTCTTTTAATACTCATTTCTAGTTTTGCGACCGTCATTTTCTCTAATATATGGCTAAGTTTTTATCCTGACAAAGAAGAATTTTACTTATTATTATTAATAGCTTCTCTTGGTGGTATTTTATTAGCAAGCGCTAATAATTTTGCGTCACTGTTTATCGGTATAGAACTTATGTCCGTACCCTTATTAGGAATAATCGGTTATGCTTCTCATAATAAGTTCTCGATAGAAGCATGCATCAAATATAGTATGCTATCTTTTATATCCACATCTTTTTTTCTCTTTAGTCTTGCTCTCATATATGGACACTTTGGTAATCTAGTTTTTTCAGAAATAGGAACTGAAGTTACTGCAGAGTATTTAAATAAATATCCGTTATTACTGGTAGGTTTAGCGTTATTGATTACCAGTATAGGATTTAAATTATCCCTAGTTCCTTTTCATTTCTGGACTCCAGATGTATATCAAGGAGTTCCTACTCCTGTAATTACTTTTTTAGCTACTACTATTAAAATAGCAATTTTTAGTGCTATTGCTAGATTTTTAATATTAGTATCTATTACCGATCACGAGTCAATACGAATGGTCCTAGAAGTAATGGCATTTTTATCTATTGTAGTCGGTAATTTACTAGCTTTTTATCAAAAAAATCTTAAAAGATTTTTAGGATATTCTTCTATAGCTCATTTGGGATATTTGTGGATCTCATTAATTTTTATTAATAAACATCTGTTTAGTCTAGAAACAGCTGAAATTTATTTACTTGGCTATTTATTAAGTAGTTTAGGATTATTAGGAATAATTACTTTGATCTCCAGTAGAAATCAGACTTCTAGTCTAGATAATTATCGTGGTCTTTTTTGGAAAGATCCAGTTATATCGATAATGATGACCATAATGATGTTATCATTAGCAGGAATACCCATGACTTTAGGATTTATCGGAAAATTTTATCTTATTATGTTATTAATAATAATGCACGCTTGGTGGTTAATGGTAGCATTCATGATAGGTAGTGTAATAGCTATTTGTTATTATTTACGAATTACAGTATATTTATATTTATCTCCCCCAATGGAAAAGATCTCATCAAATTACACTCCGTTAACTATTGGACGCTTAAGCGTTAACATAGCCGTGTTAATATTAACAATATTAGTGATAATCTTAGGATTAATTCCACAAGTAGTTATTACTTTTATAAAGTATGCTCATCCTATACCTTCTTAAGTTAAGAATACATTAAAATTCATTAATCCAATTTAATTTTACTTAGTTCTTCTGTACTTACCGAAGAATCTATCTGTCCTACTAAGTAAGAACTTAATTCAGCTTCTTGTGCTGCGACCTGTACGTTATCGGAAAGAAGCCAAGAATTGATCCATGGGATCGGATTCGAATGATTTGGAAAGGGCATCTCAAGATTTACGGCTAGCATTCTTAAATTTGTTATATATTCAATATATTGACATAATATTTCTTGATTTAATCCCACCATAGATCCATTCTGGAATAAATATTCTGCCCACTCTTTTTCTTGAAGTGCTCCTTGTACGAATAATTCGTAACACTCGTCTCTACATTCTTTAGTTATAAGTGACATTTCGATATCATCTTGTCCGGAATGCAAGAGATTAATCATAAACTGTGTGCCAGTTAAATGAAGTGCTTCATCCCGGGCAATTAATCGAATAATTTTTGCATTACCTTCCATCATTTCACGTTCTGCAAATGCAAAAGAACAAGCGAAACTGACATAAAAACGTATTGCTTCTAGTACATTCACACTCATTAGACAGAGATATAATTGTTTTTTAATGTTTTTTAGATCAATAATAATAGTTTTACCATTAACTTGGTGTTTACCTTCTCCGAGGAGATGCCAATAACTTGTCATCTGAATTAAATTATCGTAATAAACGGAAATATCTTTAGCTCTTCTTATGATATGTTCATTAGTGACAATATCATCAAAAACATGTCCTGGTTCATTAACGATATTACGAATTATATGAGTATAAGAACGAGAATGAATAGTCTCTGAGAACGACCAAGTAGTTACCCAGGTTTCTAATTCGGGTAATGAAATTAAAGGTAGAAAGGATATATTAGGACTCCGACCCTGAATAGAATCAAGCAGAGTCTGATATTTAAGATTACTGAGAAAGATATTTTTCTCATGCTCAGGGAGTTTAAAAAAATCAATTCGATCTTTGGAAACATCTATTTCTTCAGGACGCCAAAAGAAGGAAAGTTGCTTCTCAATTAATTTTTCAAAAAAAGAATATTTTTGTTGATCATAGCGAACAATATTAACTGGTTGTCCAAAGAACATAGGTTCTTTAAGTTGATTATTTTTAGTTTGTGAAAAAATAGTGTAAGTCATATGCTGATCAATTCTCCTAAATTTTGCATGATCCGCTTTCACAATTATCTAAACCTACTAAAACTAGGGGGGATTGAAATCCTCCGGTCGCACCATCGCGCGTATTTTGATAATAGAGAGTTTTTATCCCTAGTGACCAAGCTTTTAATAAATCTTTGAGTAATGTATTCATAGGTATTTTACCAGAGGGATACGTTGCAGGATCGTAATGAGTATTAGCGGAAATAGATTGATCTACAAATTTTTGCATTATTCCTACTAACTCTAGATAACCTTCGTTCCCCGACAGGTCCCATAGTAATTCATAAAAATTTTTTAGGTTTTTATATTTAGGTACCACTTGCTGTAAAATGCCATCTTTTGATGCTTTAATACTAATATAACCACGTGGAGGTTCAATACCATTAGTGGCGTTAGAAATCTGCGAAGATGTTTCTGAAGGCATTAACGCTGTTAGGGTAGAGTTACGTAATCCATAGGATTTTATATTTTTACGTAACTGTTCCCAATCATAATATAATGGTGTTTTAACGATTTCATCTAATTTTTTTTTATATGTATCAATTGGTAATATTCCTTTGAAATAATTAGTTTCATGGAAGTAAGAACATACACCCTGTTCTTTCGCTAATTCATTAGAAGCTTTTAAAAGATAAAACTGGATAGCTTCAAAAGTTTTATGAGTGAGATGATTAGCACTTCCATCAGAATAGCGTACTCCATGATTAGCTAAATAATAAGCAAAATTAATAACCCCAACTCCTAATGAACGTCGACCTAGTGCTGCACGTTGGGCAGCGAGAATAGGATATTTTTGATAATCTAATAAAGCATCTAGTGCACGTACTATCAGTACTGATAGCTCTTGCAGTTCATCTAAATGACTAATTTCACCTAAATTAAAAGCCGAAAGAGTACACAAAGCAATTTCACCATTTTGATCATTCACATTCGACAATGGTTTTGTTGGTAATAATACTTCTAAACACAGATTAGATTGTCTTATCGGAGCTAGTCGTGGATCAAAAGGACTATGTGTATTACAATGATCAACATTTTGAATATAAATTCTACCGGTGCCTGTACGTTCCTGCATTAGAAGGGAAAAAATTTCTACTGCTTTAATACGCTTTTTTCTAGTGATAGAGTCATTATGTTCATATTGAACATATAAACATTCGAATATTTCTTGATCAGAAAAAAATGACTCATATAGATCGGGAACATCCGATGGGCTAAAGAGAGTAATATATTCACCATTGATGAGTCGCTGGTACATTAATTTATTAATTTGTACTGCATAATCGAGATGGCGTACCCTATTATCTTCTACCCCACGATTATTTTTAAGGACGAGTAAATTTTCTACTTCCAAATGCCATAAGGGATAAAACAAGGTTGCTGCTCCTCCTCTCACTCCTCCTTGGGAACAAGATTTTACCGCCGTCTGAAAATGTCGATAGAAAGGAATACATCCCGTATGGAACGCTTCTCCTTCCCGAATTGGACTTCCCAGGGCTCGAATTCGTCCCCCATTAATACCTAGTCCTGCTCTCTGAGAAACATATTTGATAATAACACTAGCAGTAGCATTAATTGAATCTAAACTATCACCACATTCTATTAATACACACGAACTAAATTGACGTGTAGGAGTACGTACCCCAGCCATAATAGGAGTGGGAAGGGATATTTTGAAAGTAGAAATAGCATTATAAAAACGGCGGATATAATCCAAGCGCGTTTTACGGGGATACTCGGAAAATAGACAAGCAGCCACTAATATATATAAAAACTGAGCACTTTCATATATTTTACCAGTTACACGATTTTGTACTAAATACTTAGCTTCAAGTTGTTTAACTGCCGCATATGAAAAATTCATATCACGCCAATGATCAACAAAATTATCCATCACTTCAAATTCTTCTTGGGTGTAGTCTTCTAGAAGACTAGAGTCATATTTACCCTTCTTGACCATACGAGTTACTTGATCATATAGCTTAGGGGGTTCAAATTGTCCAAAAGCTCTTTTGCGAAGATGAAAAATAGATAGTCGCGCAGCTACATATTGATAATCAGGATTTTCAACAGAAATAAGATCTGCGGCTGATTTAATAATTGTTTCTTGGATCTTAGAAGTTTTCATGCCATCATAAAATTGAATATGAGCATGTAATTCTACTTGAGACACAGAGACATTATATAATCCTTCCGAAGCCCAGATAATAACTTGTTGGATTTTATCCCAATTAATATATTCGGTATGTCCATCACGTTTTGTTACCAACAAACGATTATTCAACTGTCGTTTACTTAAAAGTTGGTAAAAGAGGAGTTCGTTATTTGAGTACATCTGATATATGATTAATGTTAATTATGAGAGTTTAATATTGTAAATGGTTAATGATACTATACAAGTACTTATTGAAAAAAATTTAAATTATATTAATTTTTAATTTAAAGTCATTTGAGTTATCCATAATTTTAAACATTTTACTGAGTCTCATTAAAGAGATAATAATATCTATTAGGTTGAAAGTCTTTGGTAAATTCATATACTATTGGTATTCCTGTAGGAATAGTTACATATATTATTTCATTTGCAGTTAAGTAATTTAAATATTTTAGAAGAGCACGTAAAGAATTACCATGTGCAGTAATAATAATGCTTTGACCAAGTTTAAAACGAGGAAAAATGACTTCTTTCCAGTAAGCAATTACTCTTCTAGAAGTTAATTCTAGGCTTTCCGTTAACGGAAAATTATTTAAATAAGCATATCGAAAATCATGTCCGGAAAATTTTTCATACTGATTTTTCAAAGCAGGAGGAATATAATCCCAGCCTCGTCTCCACTGGTTAATTTTTTCTAATCCATATTTATTAGTCATCTGGTTTTTATTCATCCCTTGCAATGCGCCATAATGACGTTCATTGAGTTGCCAAGATTTTTCTATTGGCAACCAAGATTGGTCCAAAACATCTAAAATAATCCCTAAGCTATGAATAGCTCTTTTTAAGACGGAGGTAAAAGCATAGTCAAAATACCATCCTTCTTGTTTTAAAACTTTCCCTGCAAATTTTGCTTCCGCTTGTCCTTTTTCAGATAGGTTAATATCATACCATCCGGTAAAAAAATTTTTCTTATTCCATTCGCTTTCTCCATGACGGAGAAAAATAATTCTATTTACAATCATACTAATCAATACTCACAAAGATAGTTATGTAATATAATACAGTGGTAGATAATAGGCAATATATTCTAAATTAAACATTACCCATTATGTAATAATATTATTACAATGTGGATCTTTTTTTGTAAAAAATTACTTTCAATCTGGAGGAAGTTTTCAATTCCAAAATTGGGGGCTGTAGTATGGTTTCCGGTACTCAAATTACAGTTTGATAAAATATTCTTTATTTAGCCAGGAGGAAATATGGAACATAATCATCGTAGATCCGGTAGTATTATTCACCAACGTGATACTCAAATACCAGTTTATATAGCTCACGTTTATGGATGGATGTCATGCGGACTGCTATTAACTGCTTTTGTTTCTTGGTATGCGGCTAATTCTTGGGCAGTCTTAGCTTTTATCTTCTCCAACAGAGTTAATTTATTTTTATTAGTTATTCTTCAGTTAGGGATAGTATTGATACTTTCAAGTATGGTACATAAAATGACTGGTGCAATGGCTACAGGTTTATTTATGCTTTACTCGGTACTTACCGGACTTACATTATCCAGTATTTTTTTATTTTATTCTTATTTGACTATTGCTAGCACCTTTCTTATAACTAGTGGTATGTTTGGTGCCATGACTTTATGGGGTTATACTACCAAACGTAATCTTACTAGCCTCGGCAGTATGCTCTTTATGGCGTTAGTAGGATTATTACTGGCATCTATAGTGAATACTTGGATACACAGTACTACGATAATGCGTGGTATATCTTATTTTGGAGTGGTGATATTCGTTGGTTTAATTTCTTGGGACACCCAAAAACTAAAAAATATTGGTAATCAGATTGATGAATCTAATCCTGATATTTTACGTCGTTACGCTATTCTGGGAGCATTGACGTTATATCTTGATTTTGTTAATTTATTTGTAATGCTTCTGCGTATTTTAAGTAATCGTAGGTAGTTAGTTATATTATAGTCAATAATTAGAACTATACTCCACGCAGTGCCCGCACTCAGAATAATTTTTGTATAGCGATGCGTGGAGTAAGGAAAAAAAATTAAATATTTTTCCATCTTACTTACAAGATAAAAGTCTTATCGCAGACTATTTTCTACCAATCAACTGACGAGTTATCCATATAAACACCAGAGAGATCACCAAAATCATGAGATACTTCATATCGCGATGAAAATTATGTAACCACGGAAGAATCATTTCTCCCCCTAGATAACCTAAAGTTACGAAAAATAATGACCACAGAAAAGCTCCCAATAAATTAAAGATGAAAAATCTTAATTTTTTTAGTTTGCTAGCTCCTATAATAAGAGGACCGGCAATACGAAAACCATACATAAATCTTACTCCAATAATAAACATTATTGGGTGTTTATAAAGAATTTGTTTAGCACGAATTATTTGTTTTTTATTTTTAAATTTATTAAATATTTTACTATTACTATAATAATATCCGAGTAGAAATAATATTTGATCTCCTAATGCTCCTCCTAGAAGAGACACCAAGACAACTAAACCATAATTAAGTAATCCTTTTTGTGCGGATATACCTCCTAACAGAATTATTGTTTCCCCTTCAGTTAAACAACCAATAAAAAGTGCCCAATATCCATATTGGGATATGAGACTCTTAATATTAATATGCAAAATATTTTTTCCTAACGTTCTAATCAATATCAATCTAATATTGAGATAATTAAATCCTGAAGACCTAATATAATAAAAGTGCATAAAAATAATTTATATATGATACTGGATTCAGAATATTTTATCTTCGAATATAAATTAATTATTAACTTAAATTCTATTTATAGTTTTATATTAGTTGGAATAATTTTAAGGATGTATAATGATATGTACATAATCCATTATCAAGTTCCTCTTAGGAGGATAAGTTTTTATCTTATAATAGTTAAGTTAGGGAAGCGGATTACATTCATCAGTTCATCACTAACTCTTAATAGAGATATAAAACGAAACTCGAAAAAATTATTTATTCAATAAGATGTATGACTTTGATATGCTTGCAGAGTATTTTGTAATAACGTGGCTACTGTCAGTGGTCCTACCCCTCCCGGTACTGGAGTAATGAACCGAGCACGCTTTCGGGCTTGTTCGAAATTTACATCTCCGGTCAATAAACCATTTTCTAAACGATTAATACCTACATCAATTACTATTGATCCTGGTTTGATCCAATTACCCATGATAAAATTGGGTCTTCCTACCGCTGCTATTAATAAATCTGCTTGTTCTATATACTGTCCTATATTTTTGGTCAATTGATGAGTTACTGTGATAGTACAACCGGATAGTAATAATTCCAGACTCATTGGTTGTCCAACAATATTGGAAGCACCTACTATCACTGCGTGCAGTCCAGAAAGAGGAATATTATAGTATTTCAGCATGGTAATAATGCCCTGAGGAGTACAGGGACGCAAGAGTGGTTTTCGTAAACAAAGTCTTCCTATATTATAGGGATGAAAACCATCAACATCTTTATCAGGACAAATTTTTTCTAGTATTTTAATTCTATTAAGACCTTTTGGTAAAGGTAGTTGAACTAAAATACCATCTTTAGTATGATCCTTGTTCAGTTGCTCTATTAAATTAAGAATTTCATATTCGGAGGTAGTAATTGGTAAATTATAATAATAGGATCTGATGCCTACTTCTTTACATGCTCGTCGCTTACTATTAACATATATTTGAGAAGCAGAATCATTATTAATCATAATAACTACTAAAGATGGTTCTCGATGACCAGAAATTCTTATTTTTCGAATTTTTTGGGCGACCTCTTTATGAATTTGCTGAGCAATTTTTTTACCGTCCATAATTTCTGCTATCATTTTATATATTTGAGAAAATATCCAGTTGACTCAAAAAAAATCTATTCGTATTATAGAATAGAGTTAATGCAATAACAATTTTAATTGAAGCGCCTTTAGCTCAGTTGGATAGAGCAACGGCCTTCTAAGCCGTAAGTCGCAGGTTCGAATCCTGCAAGGCGCGACATTAATGTCTCTTAATGAATTCGAAAAATATCTTTTTTTTCTCTTAAAAGATCTTTTTTTCTTATCTAGAAGCATTGAGTAATAGTTGAATTGAGCACCCCCTGTTTATTTATTTCCTCTTTTTCTCCAGTTTTTTTTTCCATTGGACCAGTAGATATTTATTGGTATGGAATTATGTATCTAATAAGTTTTATATTTACGATCAAAATGGCATTAAGTAGAATAAATTTGTTTCTTTCAAAAAAAGAGCTGGAATATTTAATATATATAGGTTTTTTAGCAGGAATTTTGGGAGGACGCATTGGATATGTACTATTTTACAATATTCATTTTTTTATCCAAAATCCCCGGGAGATATTGAAAATATGGAAAGGTGGCATGTCTTTCCATGGGGGATTAATAGGAGTAATATGTTTTATTTTTTGTTTTTCTCGGCTGTTCCGAAAAAGATTTTTACAGGTATCTGATTTTATAGTACCTTTAATTCCTTTGGGAATAGGATCAGGTAGAATAGGTAATTTTATTAACGGAGAATTATGGGGTCGAGTAGCTATTCATACCCCTTGGGCAATGATATTTCCCCGTGCTTATACCGAAGATGTTCTATTTGTTAATACTCATCCGCAGTATTCGTCTTTCTTAGAAAGAGAAGAAGGTCTGCCTCGACATCCTTCCCAACTGTATGAATTTTTTCTTGAAGGGTTATTATTATATATAATATTAAAAATTTTTACATGTAAAATACGACCTATAGGAACTTCCACTGGATTGTTTTTAATTATCTATGGTATTTTTCGTATTATAGGAGAATTATACCGAGAGCCAGATATCCAGATGGGATTATTGTATAATTTCTTAACTATAGGACAAATATTTTCTTTTCCCATGATAGGATTAGGTTTACTAATTATTGTCAGGTCATATTATAGTTTGTCTCAAGATAGAAAAGGATAAAAATATATTGCCATGAAAGAATATCTTCAATTAATGAATAAAGTATTAACAGAAGGAACAAGTAAAAGTGATCGTACGGGGATTGGAACCAGATCAATCTTTGGATATCAAATGCGTTTTGATTTAAAAAGGGGTTTTCCCTTAGTGACTACTAAGTTATGCCATATAAAATCTATTATATATGAATTATTATGGTTTCTAAAGGGCGATACTAACATCGATTGGTTAAATCAACACCAAATTTCAATTTGGGATGAATGGGCCGACGATAAAGGAAGTTTAGGACCAATTTACGGTAAACAATGGCGCTGTTGGGAAACAACTCAGGGAGATAAAATTGATCAAATTAGCCAAGTGATCCAACAGATTAAACAAGAACCAAATTCTAGGCGACTTATAGTATCTGCTTGGAATGTAGGAGAATTACATTTAATGTCCTTAGCTCCGTGTCATGTGCTATTTCAGTTTTATATTATAGAGAATAAAATTTCTTGCCAAGTTTATCAGCGTTCTTGTGATATATTTTTGGGACTACCTTTTAATATTGCCAGTTATGCAGTGTTAGTGAAGATTGTTGCTCACCAATGTAATTTAGAAGTTGGAGAATTAATATGGACGGGAGGCGATATCCATCTTTACTCTAATCATGTAGAACAAGCAAAAATACAAATTACCCGAAAACCCCATATGCTACCAAAATTACTAATTAAGCGAAAGCCGTCTTCTATTTTTGGATATTTATTTAGTGACTTTCAAATTATTGGATATAATCCCTATCCAAAACTACCTGCTCCAGTATCAATATAACATATTCTAAAGTATTAGACAGAGTAATTTTATGTTTCGTATATATCATTCTAATCAGCTAGAACTTCTAACTCAGCTGGTAGCATATCATTGGAAAAATAATCCTTTAAATGATCCTTTAATTTCCGAAACTATTTTAGTGCAAAGTCATGATGTTGCACAATGGGTGCAAATATCATTAGCCCAAGAATTGGGATTATCAGGAAATATTAAATTTTATTTTCCGGATGAATTTATCTGGAATATTGTGAAAAATGTGTTACCAGATATATCAGAAACTACTTTAGTAAATAAAGATACTCTGATTTGGAAAATATTAGAAATACTTCCTTTCTTACTTAAGAAAAAGGAATTTAAAATATTTGAAGCATACCTATCCTTAGAACCAGAAATAATAATTTCCCGAAAAATTTTTCACTTATCCTGTAAGATTGCAGAAATGTATGAAAATTACTTGATTTATCGACCTGAATGGATAAGTAGTTGGGAAAAGGGCCATTTAATTAAAATGGATCATAAAGATCAACAGTGGCAAGCTATCCTTTGGTATACTTTAGTAGCTAATTATAAGGATCAATATCAACCGATTTTACATTTAGCCAATGTGTATCAGATATTTAGATCAAAATTAAAAGTAATTCAGTATCCAATTTTACCTGAACGAATCTTTATAGTCGGTATTTCAACAGTTAGTCCACTTTATCTGAAGTTTTTACATTGTCTCAGTAAATATATGGATATTCATTTAATGAACACTAATCCTTGTCGATATTATTGGATGGATATTATTGATTCCCCTATGTTAGGAGTTATTAACTGGAAAAAACGTAAAAATCAAAGTCAATTATTATTTGGACAACTAAAATGTTCTTTATTAAATTCCGAACAACAATCTCATAACCCTCTCCTTGCTTCGTGGGGAAAATTAGGGAGTGATTATCTGTATTGGCTCTCAAAAATAGAGACAGATGAAATAGAGGCGTTTGTTGATATTAAAGGAGAAAATTTACTCAGTTTAATTCAAAGGGATATATTAGAATTAGAAGACAAGACTATTTTAGGTAGTACACCTGACAATTTCAGTAATAGTCACAAAAAAAGATTACTAAAACAGCAAGATAATTCTATTAGTATTCATAGATGTATAAATAAGCATCATGAAGTAGAAATATTACACCAAACTTTAGTAAGTTTTATGAATAAAGATCGTACATTAACACCCACTGATATAATTGTCATGGTAGCAGATATAGATGATTATTATCCATTTATTCAAGCAGTTTTTGGAACAATGTCTTCACCATATTCGTTACCCTTTTACATTTCTGATGTCAGCATGGTTAAAACGTATCCTTTATTACATGTTTTTATTAATTTACTTAAATTATCTGAAATACATACTTTTACTTCAGAGTATATATTTTCAGTATTGGACGTTCCAGAAATAATATTACATTTTAATATTAATGAAAATGATTTATGTAAGATTCGATCCCAGGCAGATAAATATAGTTTTATATGGAAAAATATAAATAATGATAATTTTAATTCATACGATCCTATCTCGGACTCATTTCTTCCTGAAGAAGAAATAACTAATTTCGATAAAAATGAGATTAAATTAGCAAATAAAATCTATCGAATAGTAAAAAAATTATGTCATTGGCGACAATTTCTATCAGAAAAGAAAATTATAAGTGACTGGATGACAATATCTAGAGATTTAGTTAATGATTTTTTTATCAAGGATAAAAATACTGAGAGGATGTGGTTATTTCTGGAAAATCAGTGGCGTCAAATGTTATTAGAAGGAATATTTTATCCTGATAATATTCACTGTATGTTATTATGTGATAAATTCATCACCCGACTTGATAATATCAAGATTAACGACAAATTCTTGACTGAAGGTATTAATTTTAGTTCACTGATTCCTCTTCGATCCTTACCATTTAAAATAGTTTGCCTTTTAGGCATGAATGAAGGAGTATACCCTCGTAGTAGTCCTACCGTAGGTTTTAATTTAATGTCATCATTTCCTCAGCGAGGAGATAGGAATATACGTGAGGAGGACAAATATTTATTTCTGGAATCTTTACTATCTGCACGGAAAATATTTTATATTAGTTATGTGGATCATGTTTTCCAGGACAACAAAATCCAGTTACCTTCAGTCCTAGTAAGAGAATTAATAAATTATATATCACAAAGTTTTTCTTTACCATCACCTTACCCTATCAACTTAGATATAAGTGCTCAATTAGTCAGAGAACACTTAGTATGTATTCATAATACTAAGTTAGGTTATACTACTCATTTTTCCGAGCAGTTATATTTACGAGATCTAATGACAACTCGACTCTCTGGCATCAATAAAGAAAATTGTCAAAATCCCTCTTTTTCTAAAAAAAATTATGCATTACAGGAACTCAATATCCAACAATTTCTTTTTTTCTGGCACCATCCCGTCCGTTCTTTTTTACAGAATAGTTTAGGAGTAAATTTTCTTACCAAAGAAGAATGGATTCCTAATTCTAATTATAAGTCTTTAACTGTAGCTCGAAGCCAAAGATATGAAATTAATAAAAAATTATTATCTGCTTTAATTAAGGGCGAAAATACCCAATATTTACAAAATAAATATCTATCGGAGCAAACCATTAGTGAGAGATCTGTATTTGAGGAAATTGACTGGCATAAACAACAGACCAAATTAAACTACTTAGCAGAGCAAATAAGACAGTATTATTCTACTGACATCTACCGAAAACCAATTAATTTTTTACTTTCCGGAGGAATGCGTTTATTAGGGTATTTATCACAGGTCCAAGAGGATGGGTTACTGCGGTGGAGGCCCAGACCTCTTAATTTACAAGATGGTTTGAGATTATGGCTAGAACATCTAATCTACTGTTGTGTTATAAATAAAGCGGGCACTACTAGTAGAATGTTCGGTCAAAATAACACGCAATGGTGTTTTAATAGTCTTACTCGAACCGAAGCCCATGAGTGGCTAATATATTTTATTAAGGGTTATCACCTAGGACTAAGAAAACCTCTGTTATTACTCCCACAGAGTAGTAGCGCATGGCTCAAAGCTAGTTTTAATGTTAAAACAGCTACTATTTGTTATGACAAAATAACTAAATTTAAAGCTCGTCAAAAAATTTTTCGAACATGGTTAAATTCTCCCCAGAGGGGAGGAGAAAGCAACGATCCGTATTTACAACGATTATTGGGGGATTCATTAAATGAATTCAAAATACAAGAAATAATTACAAATGCAGAAAAATGGTTATTACCATTAATGATATTTAATAACCATAATGGTTAATTAACAAACGTAGTCTTCCTTTCTTAGAAAGGAAGGCGTTCTTTGATGCGAGAAGATTTTGCTGAACGATTACGTAGGTAATATAATTTAGCTTTTCGTACTGAACCTCTTCGTGTGATTGTAATACTGTCAATTATCGGGGAATACTGTGGAAAAATTTTTTCTACTCCTACTCCATGAGAAATTTTTCGAACAGTAAACGAAGTATTTAATCCTCTATTTCGAATCGAAATTATTAATCCTTCAAACGATTGCAAACGTTTTTTAGAACCTTCTACTACCCATACTTTTACTTCTATTGAATCCCCTATTTGGAAAGAGGGGAATGCTTTATTCATTTGTTTTTTTTCTATTTCATTTAGAATACACATATCTCATCTCTTTATAGATATTTTTCCTATGTAATAGGAGTGATTTTTTATTTATTATTCATCCATTCGTGCTGAAATTCTTCTAATAATTGTTCCTCGTCTTTATTAAGACTTACTTTTGCTAGAAGGTCTGGTCTTCTGATCCAGGTACGTCCTAATGATTGTTTTAATCTCCATCGATAAATTTTATGATGATTACCTGATAAGAGGAGATTTGGAACTTTTATTCCTTGAAATATTTGGGGTCGTGTGTAATGAGGATATTCTAGTAAACCTCTCACAAAAGATTCTTCTCTAACTGAATTGATACTTCCCAAAACTCCTGGAATCAAACGGCAAAGAGCATCTATTAATATCATTGCAGCTAATTCTCCTCCACTTAAAATATAATCTCCTACGGACCACTCTTCATCAATATCATATTGAAGAATACGTTCATCGATTCCTTGGTATCGTCCACATACTAAAATTATATTTTTTTTCTTTGCTAGTTCATTGACTCCGGATTGATCTAGGGGACGTCCCTGAGGAGAAAGATACAGCACTTGAGGAGCAGGAATTTTAGATGATTTTGCTGCCTGAATTGCTTCCCGAAGAGGAGGAAACATCATTAACATTCCACTTCCTCCACCATATGGATGATCATCTACGGTACGATATTTATCTTTAGTAAAATCCCGCGGATTCCAGTAGTGAATATCTAGAAAGCCCTTTTTATGGGCGCGACTAGTAATTCCATAGTTCGTAATTGCCTGAAACATTTTAGGAAATAACGTCACAATACCGATCCACATATTATATATATCTTATTTTCAGATAAAAAAATTTTTTTCCCAAGTAATTTCAATATATCTTGAGAAGATATCAATCTTTTTAATAACTTCCTGGTTGATAAAGGGAATTAACAATTTTTTTTTATTTTTTATCAGAGAAGAATGAACGACTAGCACATCATTAGCTCCGGTGGATAACAATTCTAATACTGTTCCCACATTACATCCTTCTTTTGTTATTACATGACAACCTATAAGTTCTGTCCAGTAATATTCTCCGTCGTCTAGATGAGGAAATAGACTCGAATCACCTATAATAGTAGTATTACTAAACTTTGTTGACTCATCTCGAGTGTTAGAACCTTTAATTTTAATAATAAAACTACTTTGTCCAGTTTTCCAGTCTTCCAATTCTATCTCATGATATTCATTATTCAAATGAATAATCCAGGGTTGATAAAAGAGAATATTCTCTTTTTTATCAGTATACGAATTAATCTTAAGCCATCCCCTTATTCCGTAAGGACTACTTATCTTTCCTAAAACGACTGGATTGTTAATATTTTTAGAAGAAGTCACTTCAGAAAGCGGTTCTTTCATAGAAGTATCAAAATCCCCGGGAAGAAAAATATCTTTATCCACGGGAATTTTTATGTTTCTTCATTAAAGAATGAACTCGTTCTGATAGTTGAGCTCCTTGATTAATCCAATAACCAATGCGATCTAAATTTAAGAGTAGTACTTTATTTCTATCATGAGCTATAGGATTAAAAAATCCTACGCGTTCAATAAATCTTCCGTTTCGCGGATTACGCTTATCAGTTACCACTACTTTATAGAAAGGTTTTTTTTTAGCTCCATGACGTGCTAACCGAACTATTATCATAACTTATTTTTCCTCTTCTAATATCTATAGGCAAGAGCTAAATATCGCTTAACTAACATTATTATTTCATTTAGGACAGAAATCAGCAAAATTTAGAATCCTAACTTGAATAAACCAATTCATTTACTTATTTTTCATTTATCTTTTTCCTGAATGATCAAAATAAAAGTGTTTTCTTTATAAGACCTGTTTAATATTTACAAATACTCTATTTTTCTTATGTTTCGTTATTCATTTTTATCTATCCCGAGACATTTGTAATCACGAACACGAAGGAATAATTTTGATTCTCATATTTATTTTCGTAATTTTAATATTTTTATTAGGATATATTTTTTATTTTACCTTGTCCTCGGTCCTAATAAAAGGGGGTTAAATAAAAATTATTTTTGTTGAATTTAATGTTTTTGTAGGATTTTAATGATTTTATCTAGATTTTTATCTTCCATATCTAATGATAGCCCATGCACCATTACAAGATAAAAAATAATAAATTCAGATAGTTTCTTGATTCGTAAGAGCATTACGTAATGCTTATTTCCTTTAATGAGCACCTAATAAATTTTATTTTCCAGGATATGGAATTGATTACATTCTTCTCTCTCTTGAGAAGACCTGAATTTCTAATTCCACAAGAGATGATTACTTAAGTAAAATATAAAAAAATATATTTCAATAAAAATTATTTTACGGATAAATATTTTATTCTTAACCTATAGTTAAGAATATAACTAATTAAACTGCCCGAAAATTAAAAAACTAACTTGCTCTATAATGCTTAAAAAAAATTTTTATCCTTTAAAGTTTCTGTGAGCAAGAAAAGTATCGAAGTCGATATTGTCTGATGTCTCAATTTTATTCTGCCTTTTACATGATAATATCGCCTCATTATCAAAAAATTTTTGGTTAAAAATTTCATATTTTTCTCTTGTTAAGAGAGAATGATATTTTTCTGATAATGCAATACCTATTTTTATTATCCCTTTATCCATCATTAATTTTAAAATTCTTGAAGAATAAGTTAGGTCTGAATTTTCAACCATCCTAGTCAAGTCATCACAAGTATTCTCATACTCATGACTATTTTCTGTACTATCAATAATTTCGGCAATTATTTTTAAATCTCGAAAAAGTTCTTTTCCTGCTTGTACGATGCTTATAGATATTACAGTATTAATTCCTCCATTTTGCTGTATTAGCTTAATTTTTTGACCAGATTTTCGTCCATATAAAATAATTTTTTCCCAGTTTTGCCGGATTAACAGAAGTTCTTTTTTGCTAATTTCACTTGCGTCTCTTAGTAAACACCACCAGAGAAACAAATCTAAAAATCTTATTTGTTCGGCATCAATTCCAATCGGTGAAAAGGGATTAATATCTAGAGATCGTACTTCTACATATTCAATTCCACGTCGAATAAGTGCTTCGGAAAGAGTTTCACCCTCATAATTTATACGTTTAGGCCGAATTGGAGCATAAAACTCATTCTCCATTTGTAATTGATTAGTATTTAGTTGTAAATAATGACCGTTTTTCTTCAATCCTACTCGACAATATTTCTTAGAAGATGTGTGAATAGCTGTTTGAAGGCTTTGAACATAATTATTTAAATTATTTAGATTAATATCTAAGTTATTTTGTAACTTACTCGTGTATCCTAGAGTGCTCAGACGCAATGAAGTGGCAAATGGTAAATACAACATCCCTGAATCATGATGTTCAAAAGAAAAAATACTCTTCTTTCCCTGTAAAAACGAGGAGCAAATTGCAGGAGAAGCTCCGAACATATATGGAATAATCCATCCAAATCGATAATAGTTACGAATTAATTGAAGATATCCAGCGGAAATTTTTTCCTTGCCGCTCTCCATGTTTTTTACTCCCGCCCATGCCTGCCAAAATTTCAGGGAGACTGAAAAATTATAGTGTACTCCCGAAATTATTTGCATCATGGTCCCATATCTTTTTTTTAATCCTTTTCGATATAAAGTTTTCAGTCGACCCAGATTGGAATTTCCATATTGAGCAATCATAATATCATCTTCCTTGTTTATAAAACAAGGCATGCTTAATGACCATAGTCGTTCTTCCTTCAGAACCTGAGATACATATCGATGAATATCTCTCAACATAATTAGGAGTTTATTAATATTAATATCGGTGGGAGTGATAAATTCTAACAAAGCCTCGGAAAAATCTGTGGTAATCCACTGATGTGTTAATGGACAGCCTAACTCATAGGGATGAGAGGTAGTAGCAATATCACCATTACTTTTGACACGTAGTGTTTCACGTTCTATTCCTCTTTTGAGGTTTCGAAAGAGATCTGAATTATCTTTAAGCCAGGGAATTATCCTACCTAGACCCGATATCAAAGTTATCCTCTCATAAAATGAATTATATCTTTATTTTTAGTGCGGTGCGCATCCGGAAGGATTCGAACCTCCGACCTCTCAGTTCGTAGCCGAGTGCTCTATCCAACTGAGCTACGGATGCGGTACTAACATTCATAATTTCAGTGAGGGTGGGATTTGAACCCACGATGCAGTTATTATCTACATACTCCCTTAGCAGGGGAGCGCCTTCATCCACTCGGCCACCTCACTTATTCTTCCTAGAAGCGGATAATTAAATGCTCAACAGTTATTCTAATTTGCATATTTGGTACCACTCCATTTTCCCGAGGTCTTAATTATAAATTTTCAAATTTCCGGGAATATTATTTCCACGCAGTTTAATTATACTAACTCGTTGACTGCGATTCTTCTTCATTTTTAATACGTTTATATATCTCCGCACGATGAACTGAAACATTTTTAGGCGCATTTATACCCATGCGAACCTGATTTCCTTTTATTCCTAGAACGGTAACACTAACTTCATTCCCAATGATAACAGTTTCGCCCGCCCTCCGAGTTAGAATAAGCATTCTGCTCTCCTTGAACTTTAATAGAAGTAGAACTGATCTACCCCCTTTCTCCTTTTTATAACAGATAAATTATCATAACATAATGGCTGTATAAACTAGTTATATTATATATTACGAATTTTTCTTAGAAAAGATAAAGTTTATCCCTAATCGGAAGATAGCTTTTTTATTAGCCAGATTTTTATCTCCTCCAACACTTGCGGAAGAATTTTGATATTTTTTCCACATGCTTGAGCAATGTCTTCTTTTCCTCCTCCTTTAGCTTCTAATTTAGGTCCCATAATCTCTATAATTTCATTTGCTTTAATGTAAGGCATTAAATCTTTAGTAACACCAGATATTAAGGATATGGAATTATTTATAACTGTAGCTAATATTACTACGCCAGATCCTACTTCTTGGAGAAGTAATATTACCATTGCTCGTAACAATTTAGAGTCTTTATTTATTAATTGGCTAACTAATAGGGAAGTATTTTTTATTTTGATAAGTTGTCTCATTAGTAAATGACTTTCTTGAGAAGATTGGTCGGCTTTCGTGGCCTGTAGTTCTTTTTTTAGAATCCTTATATTTTTAGTTAAGGCATGCACTTTCTCATATATGTTGTTATTATTAGCTCTTAACATCCTACAAATTTTTTGCAGAATTTCATGTTCGTGGTGAACTTGTTGCAATGCATTATGTCCGGTAGTAGCCTCTATTCGTCGAATTCCCGATGATACACTGTACTCAGCAATTATGCGAAATAATCCGATCTCACCAGTACTATTGGCATGGGTACCATTACATAATTCTACCGAATAGTCTCCTATTGTTAATACTCTGACAGAAGGTGGATATTGTTTATCCCGAAGATAAAGAGCTCCTTTTTTCTGAGCTTCTTCACGGCCCATAACTACTGCTGAAATTAGCATATTTCTTCGAATCTGCATATTTACATGTTGTTCCACAGCTAAGAGCTGTTTGGATTCTAAATCTAGAAAATGATTAAAATCAAAACGCAAATATTTGTCTGTGATTAATGATCCTTTTTGCATTACATGATTTCCTAAGATTAATCGCAATGTGCTATGTAATAAATGGGTAGCTGTATGATTAAGTGCTATTTGACCGCGATGATCTTCATTAATTTGAGCTCTTAGTTTCTGTCCTACACATAAAGATCCTTTAAATATTTTTCCAATATGTGCGATAGCCGGACCTAACTTGATGGTATTAGTTACGATAAATTCGGTATCTTTACTCCATAATTTTCCGGTATCACCAATTTGACCTCCCGCTTCACTATAAAAGGGAGTTTGATCTAAAATAATAAGATAATCTTCTTTATTATCCTTTATATTATTTTTTCTCTGTCCATCTCTTAAAATAGATGTAACAGTAGCTTCTAGGTTAGATTGATCATGTCCTTTAAAGATAGTAATTAAATTATTAATAATTGTGATTGGTTGAGTCTTCGAAATTGATAGTCGAGAACGATTTCGTTGTATTTCCATAGCTTTGTTAAATCCTACTTCATCAATTTTAATGTTTCGTTCCTTACATATTTCCGCCGTTAATTCTCGTGGAAAACCATAAGTATCGTACAATCGAAATACAGTGCGACCATCTAATATTGGACTCTGAAGTTTAGATAAGGAGGTATTCAATAAAGATAGACCTTTTGCTAGCGTATGCATAAAAGTTTCTTCTTCAATTTTTAAGACTTCCTCAATAAGATTTTGATTATTTTTTATATCTTCACTAAGGTAATCCATAGTTTCAATGAGCGGAGATACTAATTGATAGAAAAATTTTTCTTTGATTCCTATCATATATCCGTGACGTACAGCTCTACGGATAATATGACGTAATACATAACCTCTTCCCTCATTAGAGGGCAATACTCCATCGGCAATTAGAAAAGACGATGATCTGATATGATCTGCCAGGACCCGCAGTGCTGCTAGGCGGTTCTCCTCCTCATTAAGAACGTTAAGATTAATATTAGTTACTAAGGAAATTAATTTTATTAATTTCCTAAATATATCAATATCATAATTAGTTGGTACTTGTTGTAAAACAGTCGCAATACGTTCCAACCCCATTCCCGTATCTACACATAGTTGAGGCAAGGGTACAAAAGTTCCATCGGGTTGTTTATTATACTGCATAAAAACAATATTCCACAGTTCAATATAACGATTACCAGTCAGAGATCCTATATTACCGGGTAATTCTCCTTTAATATGTGATCCATGATCGTAAAAGATTTCGGTACATGGTCCACAAGGTCCAATATCTCCCATTTGCCAAAAATTATCTGAACAATATGCTCCTCCTTTGTTATTTCCAATAGCTATAATATGACTATGTTGAATGCCAATTTCATGATTCCAAATATCATAAGTTTCCTTATCTGGAGCATATACTGTAACCCAGAGTTTTTCTTTAGATAAGTTAAACCACTGAGGACTAGTTAATAGTTCCCATGCAAAATGAATAGCTTCCTGCTTAAAATAATCCCCAAAACTAAAATTTCCCAACATTTCAAAGAAAGTATGATGACAACTAGTATAACCAACCTTATCCAGATCATTATGCTTTCCACCTGCACGCATACAGCGTTGACAAGTAGTTACTCGCGAAAAAAGACTACGTTCTCTACCTACAAAAATATCTTTAAATTGGTTCATTCCAGCATTAGTAAATAGTAATGTATCATCCTTTTTAGGAAGTAGAGAGCTACTATCCACTATTTGATGGCCTTTTTTATGAAAAAACTCTAAAAAATCTTGGCGAATATTTGCACAATTCTTATACTTCATAAGTATCCTAGATATACTAAATATAGTGACACAGAAACATGCTGAGGATAAGAGTACTGGAATAGTTTTCCGTTGTAAAATAGAAATCTCTCTCCGAGAGACACATCACTCTCTTTACGGATCAATCATTATTTTCTTTATTTTTATCACTTATTTCTAAAAATTTTTAAAAAGTAATTCTCGTAATTTTTGCTCAAGCTCATTGGCAACCGAATTATTTTCTTTTAAATAAGTAGTTGCATTAATTTTTCCTTGACCTATTTTGATGCCATTATAACTATACCACGAGCCAGATTTTTCTAGCAAATTATGTTTAACTCCTAAATCTAGAATTTCACCATAAATATTAATACCTTGTCCATACAGAATCTGAAAATCTGCTTGTTTAAAAGGTACTGCCACTTTGTTTTTGACTACTCTCACACGCGTTTCACTGCCGACTACCTCATCACCATGTTTTATAGACCCAATTCTACGGATATCTAGACGAATAGAAGCATAAAATTTTAGTGCGTTTCCTCCGGTAGTAATTTCGGGATTGCCAAATAGTACTCCTATTTTTATGCGGATCTGATTGATAAATATTAGGAGTGTGTGAGACTGTTTTAAATTACTTGTTAATTTGCGCATGGCTTGACTCATCATGCGAGCAGCTAGTCCTATATGGGAATCTCCCATTTCTCCTTCAATTTCTGCTTTGGGAGTCAATGCAGCTACTGAATCTATAATAATTACATCCACCGCTCCAGAACGTGCTAAGAGATCACAAATTTCTAAAGCTTGTTCTCCGGTATCCGGTTGAGAACAAAGAAGTTGATCTATATTTACCCCTATAATTTTGGCATACCCAGGATCTAAAGCATGTTCGGCATCTATAAAGACACAAGTTTTATTTTGTCGTTGCGCCGCGGCAATAACTTGCAATGTTAAAGTGGTTTTTCCCGAGGACTCCGGACCAAAAATTTCTACAATTCGACCTAATGGGAGCCCACCTACCCCTAAAGCTACATCTAAAGATATTGAACCCGTAGAAATAGTTTCCACTTCCATTGACCTATTATCTCCTAGCCGCATAATAGAACCTTTTCCAAATTGTTTTTCAATTTGGAGTAAGGCAGCTAAAAGGGCCTTTTCTTTATTTTCGTTATTCACTATAATAATTCCTATTATATAATAATTTTATTAAGTAATTTTAATCTATGCAAAGAAGAGATACATTAAATTAGTTAGATGATCACAGAAAAATATATGATTGCAATTCTACTAAAATGATGTAATTACTCACCTTCAGAGGGAATGAAGTATTCTTTATTATTCTTATTCCGTATGTTATGGTTATAATCCTCTAAGGATCTTACTATCTAGAGATAGATATTAAGATTTAGATGGATAATTTTGAGATGGTTAATTTCTTTCAGAATTTATCCAAATTACTAAAAAGACACAAAAAAGATTGACAACTTGATTATCTTACTATTTAGCTATAGTTTAGTCTAACAAATTAATAAAAAGGAAATCAACTATGGATATTGGGAATTATCCGCCAATAATGCAACAATATTTTCGTATTAAGGCAGAAACACCGAAAATTTTACTTTTTTATAGAATTGGAGATTTTTATGAATTGTTTTACGAAGATGCAATAATTGCATCCCAGTTACTGAATATTTCACTTACTTCACGACGATTTAATAATAACCCTCCAATTCCCATGGCCGGAATTCCCCAAGATTCTTTAAATAATTTTCTAGCAAAACTGCTGCGGCTAGGAAAATCAGGAGCAATTTGTGAACAGATCGGTAATTCGGACAGTAAGCGACGAGCATGCAAAGGAAAAAATGTTCCAGTAGAACGTAAAATAGTCAAGATTGTTACCCCAGGAACAGTAGTAGATGAAGACTTAGTACCTGATAAAAAAGATAATCTCTTAGCAGCTATCTGGAAAGAAAAAAAATCTGAAGGAACCTTTGGTTATACCACTATAAATCTAAGTGCAGGATATATTAGGTTAGTAGAACCTCAAGATGAAGCTTCTATGTTAGCAGAACTTCAAAGAACTACTCCGGCAGAAGTTCTTCATTCTGATAATTTTCAGCCCATCGAAATTCTTGCCAATTGCTCAGTCCTAACACCAATAGCAGTAGATATGTTTGATCTCGAGAGAGCTCGCAAGGCATTAAATTTTCAGTTCAGAACCAAAGATTTAAAAGGTTTTGGTGTTGATGATGCCGAAATAGCTCTTCGTTGTGCAGGAGCAGCACTTAACTATATAAAAAAAGTTCATCAGGTAGATTATATTCCTCATCTCCGTATCATCACTATGCATCATCCTCAGGATACTATTTTTCTAGATGCATCTACACAGAAAAATTTAGAAATTGCTCATAGTATTGCAGGAAATGAAAAGAATACGTTATTTGCTATCTTAGATAAAAATGCCACTAATATGGGAAGTAGACTATTAAAACGGTGGTTATTGTATCCCATACGAAATTTAAATACCCTTCGTACCCGTCAAGAAATCATATCTATGCTTCAGAATATTACAGCTGAAACTAAATTTTTTCTAGCGCGAATGGGAGATGCGGAACGCATTACAGCACGTTTATCATTAGGAGGAACTCAACCTAGAGATCTAGTAAGCATGCGAAATTGTTTGCATAAGTTACCGGAATTAAAAAATTTACTTGCTACTGTAAAAAACGAGCATCTGAATCAGCTGAGATCAGAAATGGTAGAATGCAAAGAAGTACGGGAGTTATTAGATCGAGCTATTGTTGATAAAGCTCCGCCTCACATAAGATATGGAGGATTTATTGCAAAAGGTTATAATGCTAAGCTGGATGAATTACGTGTATTTGATGAAGGGGATAATAAGTTCTTAAAGCAATTAGAAGAAAGAGAACGTCAAAACTTAGGAGTAGATTCCTTGAAAATAAAATTTAATAATATTCATGGATATTTTGCTCAGATTAATCGTAGTCAAACTCATCTGGTTCCTTCTAACTATATCCGTCGTCAAACTTTAAAAAATTGCGAGCGTTATGTATTCCAGGAATTAAAAGAGTATGAATATAAAACTCTAAATTCTAAAAATAGAATGCTGGTCCTGGAAACAATGATCTATTATGATTTATTGAAATTGATCATCCCACATCTTGATGAATTGCAAAAATGTGCTAAAGCTATTACTAAACTGGATGTGTTAAATACTCTGGCGGAACGAGCATTAACCTTGAATTATTCACGACCCATTCTCAGAGAGGATTATGGCATAAAATTAAAGAACACACGTCATCCTGTTGTAGAACAGGTAATAAAAACACCATTTATTGCTAATTCCTTGTCTCTATCTTCAGAACGGCGGATGTTAATGATAACGGCTCCTAATATGGGGGGGAAAAGTACTTATATGCGACAAACGGCACTTATTATATTAATGGCCTATAGTGGCAGTTATGTTCCAGCAGAATATGCCTCTATTGGCCCTATAGATAAGATTTTTACTCGCATTGGAGCAGCAGATGATCTTGCTTCTAGTCGTTCGACTTTTATGGTAGAAATGAGTGAAACAGCTTATATACTAAATAATGCTACTAAAAATAGTCTAGTGATTATTGATGAAATTGGCCGAGGTACTTCCACTGATGAAGGATTATCAATAGCATGGGCTACAGCGGAAAAATTAGCATGTAGTATAAAATCCATGACACTTTTTGCTACCCACTACTTTGAACTAACTGCTTTACCAAATAAAATAAAGTGTATGGTCAATGTTCATTTTAAGGCTATGGAGCATAATGATACTATTATCTTTCTTCATAGTGTACATGAAGGAGCAGCTAATAAAAGTTACGGATTAGCGGTAGCCTCTTTAGCTGGTATTCCTAAAACAGTCATTGATTGTGCCAAAAAAAAACTGTTAGAATTTAAAAAGAATAAACTTACTCAATTGGAACAGTGGTCCCGAGAAGATATAAATGATTCCTCCATCTTAATAAAAAAATCCGATGACAATAATATCGTTAATACTCTAAAAAATTTAGATCCAGATGACCTTACTCCTTTCGAGGCACTGGAATGGATATATAAGTTAAAATCCTTTCTGTGAACATAAATAATAATTTGCGGTCGAGTTAATCGACCGCTATTAAGTATAGTAATAAAGATTTAACAAAATATAGCTTCTATATTGAGGCCCTGAGACTGTAATAAATCTCGTAATCTATGCAATCCTTCTACTTGAATTTGACGTACGCGTTCTCTAGTAAAACCAATTTGACGCCCTACCTCTTCAAGAGTAGATGCTTCATAACCTAAAAGACCGAATCTACGCGCTAATACTTCACGTTGTTTAGCAGTTAGTTCATAGAGCCATTTAACAATACTTTCTTGCATATTATCATATTGCATAGTATCTTCCGGTCCCAAGATTTTTTCATCGGTAATAATATCTAATAACATTTTTTCGGATTCATGGCTTAATGGGGAATTTACTGAAGAAATACGTTCATTCAGTCGGAGCATCCGAATGATATCATTAATAGGTTTATCTAGATGCACTGCAATATCTTCAGCATGAGGTGGATGATCTAAGATCTGCAATAGTTGGCTGGAACACCGCAAATAACAATTCAACTCTTTAACAATATGAATTGGTAAACGGATAGTCCGACTTTGATTCATTATTGCGCGTTCTATATTTTGACGAATCCACCATGTGGCATAAGTAGAAAATCGAAATCCTCTGTTATGATCAAATTTTTCTACTGCTCTAATTAAACCTAAGTTTCCTTCCTCAATGAGGTCTAGTAATGCTAAACCGCGATTACAATATCGCCGCGCAATTTTGACTACTAAACGAAGATTACTTTCTATCATTCGTTGGCGAGCAATAATATCTCCATTAAAGGATTGACGTGAAAAACAAACTTCTTCTTCTGCCGTTAATAACGGAGAAAATCCAATTTCGGCTAAATAAAGTTGGGTGGCATCTAAAAGATGTTGAGCAGAATTGACCGGAGTTGATAAATACTCAAAATACTCTTCTCTTTTTAACTGCTCCTCAAGTTCTTTGTCTCTTTCATTTAGAAAGGTATTTTCATTTAAGATTTCTGTTTCGACTAGTTCTAATGTTAGATTATTTTGGTACAAGACTTCCAGCAAAGTCTGGCTCATAAGTTGCTCTCTCCTTACCGTTATTTTAAGGAAAAATCCCTAAAATTTTTTATGGATTCCTCCTAATTGATTTACTGAGGTTAATATTTCATAACGCAAAGGGTGATAATTTTCGAATGGTTCGAAATTGATTTTATAACTATGCCGAAGAAAAATAATTCTCTACTAGATGTAGGATGATATTATCTACAGGTACTCCACCAACATCACTTAGGAATGATATTGGCAATGTCTAAGCATCTACTAGGATTATTCGAAAGATAGATTGAAATTTTAGATTTAAAGTTTTCCTTGATTTAAGCAATTTATATAATTAATATACTAACAATAATAAAATTACTCTGACCCACGATGTGATTAGGGTCACATTGACGCCAGTATAAGTCCATGTCAATTTCAGAGAAAGAGAAGTTAATCAATATTTATTATGTATTATAAAATTTTTAGAGCTACTATTTTAGCTATATTTTGAAAGGAAACGTTTTATCTATGATAATTATTGATGAGTAGATGAGATTACTGATTTTAGTAATATATAGAGAGGGTTTAAAAAAATTAAAAATAAAAAGTATTACATATACTTTTTATTTCTTTAAAAGAAAGACTATAGCCGCACATGCAATACCTTCTTTACGTCCTAGAAATCCTAATTCTTCAGTAGTAGTAGCTTTAATATTGATTTCGTCTATGCTCTGACAACCTAGATCCTTCATTAAGTTCGTGCGTATTTCTGGAACATATGGAGATATAAAAGGAACTTCCGCAAGAATAGTTATATCAATATTTCCTATTTTATAACCTTTTTTCATAATTAGGTCCCAAGCCGTACGCAATAATACGCGACTATCCGCATCTTTATACTCTTCAGTATTATTAGGAAATAAATTTCCAATGTCTCCTAATGCTAATGCTCCTAATAAAGCATCTATTAATGCATGGATTAATACATCCCCATCAGAATGAGAACGCACTCCTTTTTCAGAAGCTATTTTTACTCCACCCAAAACTATCGGTGGATCACCATAGAAAGCATGAACATCAAAACCCTGCCCAATTCGCATTATAATATCTTCTCATGTTTATGTTGTTGTTCCTGGAGATAAACTGATGCTATGGTTAAGTCTTCGGGATATGTTACTTTAATATTATTTCTGTGTCCTACTATAAGACCTGGATGATAACCACAGTATTCTAGTGCCGAACAATCATCTGTAAGTTCTATCCCTAGCTCTAGGACCCGAAGTAAACAACTATATAAAATTTTGAAAGGAAATAATTGTGGTGTTAATGCATGCCATAAATTCTTTCGATCAATTGTATGAGAAATGATGTATTGTTCCTCTCTGCTGCATTTTATGGTATCGCATACAGGATTAACAAGAATCCCTCCTACCGGAGAACAATGTCCCCCACTGGTATTAGTAGTAATCTTTAGTAACTGATCTACATCCTGACGATCTAGACATGGACGAACAGCATCATGGATAAGAATCCAATCCGTAGGATGATGGATAGCTTGTAATCCCGCCATAACGGACTGAGAGCGTGTCATCTTCCCTAGGGTGGTACTAACACGAATATTATTTACGATCGGAAGTAACTCAAACCAGTGATCTTCACAATTTATCACAATGATAATGTGTTGAATGGCTGGATGTTCCACTAATACACTAATAGCATGTTCAAGAATGGTTTTACTTCCAATAGTTAGATATTGTTTGGGACAAGAAGATTGCATTCTACGGCCTAAGCCTGCCGCAGGAATAATAGCCGTAATATTTTGGGAAATATTATTATCCATTATATTCTAATATGTATTTTTTAGGAGAATATCATCAAAATTAGATGAATCATCACTGTTTTTTATCTAGGATAATTATCCTAACAAAATTAGAAAAAATCAATAATTTTATGATCGTTGTAATTTGGTAATTTTACTAAACTGTGCGTTCGGTCCTAGTGTTTCTTCAATCCGTATTAGTTGATTATACTTAGCTATTCGTTCAGATCTACTCATAGAACCAGTTTTAATTTGACCCGATCCTGTTCCTACTGCTAAATCCGCAATAGTGGTATCTTCGGTCTCTCCAGATCTATGGGAAATAATGACTGAATAATTAGCCTGCTGAGCCATTCTTATGGTAGATAGTGTTTCAGATAATGTACCAATTTGATTGTATTTTATAATAATAGAATTCGCTAGTTTGTTTTCAATTCCTTGTTGAAGTATTTTAGAATTCGTTACAAAAAGATCGTCACCTACTATTTGGCAACTCTGGCCTAATACTTTAGTCTGGTAAGCAAATCCTTCAAAATCTTTTTCTTCTAAACCATCTTCAATAGAAACTAGAGGATATTTTTTAGTCAAATTTTCTAAGTAATGTGTCATTTCTTGAGAATTGAGGATTAAATTATCAGCAACCAGAATATATTTACCTGAAATATCATCGAAAAGTTCATTAGCTGCGCAATCGATAGCAAAAGTAATATCTTGACCTAATCGATAACCAGAGCATTCTACTGCTTCTTTAATATAGTTAAAAGCAGATATATTAGATTCAAGATTAGGTGCATAACCACCTTCATCTCCAAGAGCAGTACTCATCCCGTTGCTAATAAGAATTTTGCCTAGGTTATGAAATACTTCAGATCCTATCCGAAGAGCTTCCTTTATGTTCTTAGCCCCTACCGGAATAATCATAAATTCTTGGATATCAATATTATTATCTGCATGTGTACCTCCGTTAATAATATTAATCATAGGGAGCGGAATGAGATACTTATGAGACGACTGTCCATAAAGTTCAGCAATATGTTCATATAAAGGTACTCCTTTAGAATAAGTCGCAGCTTTTGCAGTAGCTAATGATACGGATAAAATACTATTAGCTCCCAGCTGGGACTTATTGATAGTTCCATCCATATTGATCATAATTTCATCAATATCTTTCTGCTCTATAGCATTTTTACCTTTCAAAGCTTTTGCTAGATGTGTATTGACAGTATCTACCGCCTTTAGAACGCCTCTTCCAAAAAAACGATCATCATCTTGATCACGTAACTCTAAAGCTTCACGATATCCTCTAGAAGCTCCAGAAGGAACGGATGCTCTTCCTACAGAACCTTCCGATAAATGCACTTCTGTTTCAATCGTAGGGAAGCCCCGAGAATCTAGAATTTCTCGACTAATAACTTTCTCAATTTTACACATTATTTTTACCTTACTTTACTGACTGAACTCACTATACACCGAACTAAAATAGTATTACGAGATTTTATCTAATATTTTTAACATATTCTGTTGATATTTAAGTACAGCTTTAACTTTTACCTTAAATAATCCTCCAGAAAATTAGAAGTAAATTCGGGATGAAATTAACATGCAATAAGCATAACTGATTTTCAATCTCTTGGAATGCTTGATGATCACTAATTAAGTTTGATATCTTATTATCAAAATTCTATTTTTATCGTCTCTAATTTTTTAGTTATGGGAAAAATTTCTACTCTTTAATTTTTGTCCCTCCGTTACTCGTTCATTTTTAGAAAAATCCCAATAAGTGTGAACATGTTTAAAATTATTTTTAATCATAAATTTACGAACCTGTTCTCCTTGTTGATAACCATGTTCTACTAATAACCATCCTTCCTCTTCTAAATAATTAGAAGACTGAGAAATAATTTTTTTTAGATCACCCATTCCTTTATTTTTAGCGATCAAAGATTTAGTTGGTTCAAATCGTAAGTCTCCACATTTTAAATGCATATCTGTTCTATCAATATATGGAGGATTACTTACAATTATATGAAATCTTTTTCTAGATAGGGTGGAAAACCAATTACTATAGATAAACGTCGCATTCTTTATTCCTAGCTTCCAAGCATTATATTGTGCCAATAATACACAAGATTGATTATAATCCACTCCTAATATATAACAATTCGAACGCTCCCAAGCAATAGCTAACGCAATTGCTCCTGAGCCACTCCCTAAATCTAAAATTCGCATGCTGTCATTAGTAATGTGTAAAAGTGCTTGAGATACTACTGTTTCAGTATCCGCCCGAGGAATGAAGGTTCTGGGAGTAATTCTTAGAGATAGTGACCAAAATTCCCATTCTTCAATAAGATATTGTATGGGATAACCCTGAACCCTTTTATTTAAAAAAAAATTTAGTTTTTTTAGTTCCTTGCTCCTTATAGGAGCATCATCAAATGCTTTTAACCAACTTTTTGGTTTTTCCATAACAAATTCAAGTAATATTTCCGCATCTCTCTTAGAAGCGTTACTGTAAACTAGCGTCAGCTGAGCTACCTGTAACCAAATATTGATATCCATTAAATATTATTCTTTAAGTTCTCTAGCCGGTTTAAATGATCATTTTTAATTATGGGTTCTATGATAAGATCTAAGTGACCAGACATAATCTCTTCTAAGCAATAAAGTGATAGATTAATCCTATGGTCCGTCACCCGTCCTTGTGGAAAATTGTAAGTACGATTACGATCTGAACGTTCTCCACTCCCTACTAAGTTTCGACGTTGATCAGTTTCTTCTTTCTGACGTTTTGCCATTTCGGATGCCTGAATGCGGGTATTTAATACCCAGAGGGCTTTAGATTTATTCTTATGTTGGGATCGTTCATCTTGGCATTCTACTACAATACCCGTAGGTAAATGAGTAATCCTAATTGCGGAATCAGTAGTATTCACATGCTGTCCACCCGCTCCCGAGGACCGAAAAGTATCTATTTTCAAATCCTTAGGTTGAAGTGAAATTAATTCAGATTTAGGAATCTCTGGCATAACAGCAACAGTACAAGAAGAAGTATGAATTCGTCCCTGTGATTCTGTTGCCGGAATTCTCTGTACTCGATGCCCTCCCGACTCAAATTTCAAACGGCCATAGGCGTTCTTTCCATGTATTTTAGCAATAATATACTTGTATCCACCATTTTCCCCGAAACTATAATTCATAATTTCTATCTTCCATGATTTTAATTCGACATATCTGGTATACATCCGAAATAAATCCCCGGCAAAAATGGCTGCTTCATTTCCCCCCGTAGCTGATCGTAATTCAATATAACAGCTACGTTCATCATTAGAATCTTTAGGAAGAAGTAACAATTCTATTTTTTTTTCCAGGAGGTTATTATGATATTTCATTTTATTCAGTTCCTCACAGGCTAGTTCTCGCATCTCTTTATCACCAAGTAATAACTCGAGATTATTAATATTTTCCTGGAGTTTTTTCCATTTATGAAACATTTTATTCAGTTCTGTGAGGTGATGATATTCGCGGGATAAGGTCTGAATACATTCGTAATCGGCAGTATTTCCTGCTGTAATAAGTAATGTTTCTACTTCTTTATAACGTTTTTGCAATAATTCTAATTTATCAATTATGAAAGTATTCATACTGCAAAACATAGAGTCCTTAAAAATTTTAAGTTTATTTTGAAATTAAATTTACTTGAGTCTTTGTTACAAATATTATATACTACTATGTAGTAGAGTTACATAGTGTAAAATTTTTATACTCCTAAAATTTTATAAATTGCACCATTGATAAAATTACAAATAATTTATATTTAAATATAATTTTATTATTATGGTAATGTCTGACATTTTTTCAAGATCACTAATATTACTTATTGAAGTCATTTTTTTATGAATTCCATAACTTGTTGGCCTGCACCCGCAAAATTAAATCTTTTTTTGTATATTAATGGTCGTTATCCCAATGGATATCACCATTTGCAAACGCTGTATCAATTTCTCGATTATGGAGATCTCCTCTTAATTAGAATAAATAATAGCGGAAGCATAGATGTATACCCTGAATATATAGATCATATTAAAATAGAGAATAATTTAATAATCAAAGCTGCTAATTTGTTACGTCATAAAGCCCGAAAGGAGCGGCGTTTATTACCTCTAAATGCAGGTGCAGAAATAGAACTAGTGAAAAACTTACCTATTGGCGGAGGATTGGGTGGTGGTTCATCCGATGCTGCCACTACTCTCTTAGCATTAAATTATTTATGGAAAACTAAATTCAGTATTGATGATCTTACTATATTAGGATTAGAACTAGGAATAGATGTACCTCTTTTTATTAAAGGATATGCAGCTTTGGCGGAAGGGCTAGGAAATCAATTACATAAAGTTCAAATTCCTGAAAAATGGTATGTTATTATAGATCCCGGATTAATAATTTATACTGCACAAGTATTTGGAGATCCTGAACTCAAAAGAAATACTACTTATCGAAATTTAAGAAATTTATTACATACAAAACCATTCACTAATGACTGTGAGCTAATAGTACGAAAACGTTTTCCCGAGCTAGAAAAAATATTTTCTTGGTTGCTAAAATATACTCATCCTCGTCTAACAGGAACTGGTAGTTGTATATTTGGAGAATTTGATAGTGAATTAAGTGCATCTCAAGTTTTGAACCAAGCTCCTCCGGGAATACAGGGTTTTGTGTCTAAAGGATTAAATATTTCTCCATTACATAAATTTTTGTACTTATAAATGTAGAGTAAGGAAAAAACTGTTTTATTAAACAGAAGATTAATAATCTCCTATGGAGATAGGCGAATCTGTCTAAGCAACAAATTTTCCAATAAAATTGGTGTAGGGTATGAAACTATTTGCAGGAAATTCTATCCCCGAACTAGCACAACACATTGCCGATTGTCTCTATACAAAATTAGGGGATGTGTCCGTAGGACGTTTTAGTGATGGGGAAGTTAGTGTTAAAATTAATGAAAATGTACGGGGAGATGATATTTTTATTATTCAGTCTACCTGTTATCCTACTAATGATAATTTCATGGAGTTAGTAGTAGTAATAGACGCATTACGACGCGCTTCTGCGGGACGAATTACTGCAGTAATCCCATATTTTGGTTATGCGCGCCAAGATCGACGCCTGCGATCAGCAAGAGTTCCTATTACCGCTAAAATAATAGCAGATTTTCTCTCTTGTGTTGGTGTGGATCGCATCCTAACCGTAGATCTGCATGCAGAGCAAATTCAAGGTTTTTTTGATATGCCCGTAGATAATGTATTTGGAAGTCGGATAATCATTGAAGATATGCAACACATTGGATTAGATACACCTATAGTAGTATCTCCAGACATTGGAGGAGTAGTGCGTGCTCGTGCCATAGCTAAATTAAATAATACGGAGATGGCTATAATTGATAAACGTCGACCACACGCAAATGCTTCCGAAGTTATGCATATCATTGGAGAGGTGTCAAATCGAGATTGTGTTATAGTAGATGACATGATAGATACCGCTAGTACTTTGTGCAAGGCAGCTGACGCCTTGAAAGCCAGAGGAGCAAACCGAGTCTTTGCTTATGCTACACATCCTATATTTTCGGGAAATGCAGCAGATAATTTAAAAGATTCCAATATTGATGAAGTGGTAGTATGCGATACTATACCTTTAACGACTTCTATCAAAAAAATGACCAAGATACGCACTCTAACTTTATCAGGTATGTTAGCAGAAGCTATTCGTCGAATCAGTAATGAAGAATCTATCTCTGCTATGTTTGAATATTAAATGAATTCACTAGTGTTAAAATTAAATAGTTAGGTATATATTATTATAAAACTCATAGTGGGATTAGCTAATCCTGGCAATAAATATGCTTCTACACGACATAATGTTGGATCTTGGTTTGTAAGACGATTAGCGAATCATTATCAAAATGTTTGGAGAAAAGATAGCGATGTTTTTGGTTATACTACACAATTACTAATATTAGGTTATCATATATGGTTGCTAATACCGGATACTTTTATGAATAGGAGTGGCAAATCAATAGATGCTATAGCAAAATTATATCGAATAATACCCGACCAAATACTCGTGGTACATGATGATCTAAATTTACCGGCCGGAAGAGCGAAGTTCAAAAGAGGTGGAGGATCTAGCGGCCATAATGGACTAAAAAATATTAGAAGTTACTTTAGTAATTTTAAACGTTTACGTATTGGCATTGGTTATCCTTCAGATAGAAATAACATTACTAACTATGTTCTAGATACTCCCTCAGATTTGGAAATGAAACTAATAACAAGTACTATTGAAGAAGCAATATACTGTTGTACTATGATCTCTTTTAAAGACGGACTCATGAAAGCTATGAGTAGACTGCACTCCTTTAATGCTAATAATTATGTTTATTAAGATGAATTATAGTTGTAAAAAAATGGGTGAATTAAATCAAAGGAAATAAAGGCAATAATGATTTTAAAATGTGGGTTAATAGGATTACCTAATGTAGGAAAATCTACTTTATTTAAGTCTCTTACTCAATCTTGTATTAAAACTTCAAACTATCCTTTTTGTACTATTAAGCCTCATTTTGGCATAGTGTCAGTTCCAGATCATCGTTTGAATATACTATCAAAATTAATTACTCCTCAATATATTACTCCTGCAATAATGACATTTATAGATATTGCCGGACTAGTTAAGGGTGCTTCGCAAGGAAAAGGGTTAGGGAATAAATTTCTTCATGATGTTCGTGAAACTACAGCTCTAATACATGTAGTGCGTTGTTTTAATAATGAAAATATTATCCACGTACAAGGAATAGTTAATCCGCAAGAAGATATTGATCTTATTAATACTGAACTGGCTTTAGCTGATCTTGAGATATGTGAATCTGCAATAGAAAGACAATATAAAATTCATAACAAAAGTATGGATCATAAAAACTGGGTAATTAAAGTATTAAAAAAAATTGCTCACTTTCTGGAAGAGGGTCAAGCAATAAGGATGTTAAGAATTTCAGAGGAGGAAAAATGTCTTCTACAGAAGTTTAACTTTCTTACATCAAAACCGATTATTTACGTAGCTAATGTTAATCAAGGATACTTAGATAATAATGCTTATGTACACGAGGTATATAAGAGAGCTGAAAAAGACAGAACTAAGGCCGTAACAATATGTGCTGTAGAAGATTTCGAATCAGCTATATTTAAAAAAAACAGCGAAAAATTAGGCCAATTAAACTTTTCACAATCAGAATTAAATAATGTGATCACAGCCGGATATAATCTTCTAGATTTGAAAACTTATTTTACTATCTCTTCAAAAGAAGTTAGGGCTTGGAGCGTCAATTCAGGGGCTACTGCCCATCAAGTAGCGAGAAAAATTCATACTGATTTTTCTAACAGGTTTATTCGGGCTAAAATCATTAGTTGGGAGGATTTTATTACCTATCACGGAGAACAAGGGGCAAAATTAGCGGGAAAAATTCGGCTGGAAGGAAAACAATATGTAGTCCAAGATGGAGATATAATTCATTTTTTATCCTCCTGATAATGGCTTAAGTTTTTCTGACTATTAATAATATAGAAGGCCTCCGACAAAAAGGCCTTTCGGATAATAAATATCTTTTTTATGTTATTTTTTTAGAGTTCGGTATATTAACAAAATTATAATCGAACCTACTATAGCTATTAGAAAACTCCCAAAATTAAATCCGTTTACTCTTCTAAATCCTACTAAAGTGCTAATCCACCCTCCTACTACAGCACCGGCAATACCTAACAGGATAGTGATTATAATTCCTCCCCCGTCTTTTCCTGGTATTAACCATTTTGCTACTATACCAGTCATTAATCCGAAAAAAATCCACAACAACAGATCCATTATTATTATCTCCTATAATTTTATTTTTACACCCACCCTAGAAATATGATAGGATATCAGTTACTGTTTTATCTAACAGGATTCTTATTGATCATCAATTCTTTAATTATAGAGAGCTTTTTTAAATTTTTCTTAAAAAGAATATTTTATTTAAAAATTTTCATTTATCACTCTAATTAGGAATACAATAAATATTAAATCAGTAAAATTGTCACTGATTTACTACTATTCAATCTAATAAAATTATGTGTATTTAAGGTTATAATAATATTAATGATTATTAAAAATAAGAAAGTAATAATTGGAATGTCTGGAGGTGTGGACTCTTCAGTAGTGGCAGTACTCTTGAAACAACAGGCATATCAGGTGGAAGGATTATTTATGAAAAACTGGGAGGAAGATGATAAAGAACACTATTGCCACGCCGCACAAGATTTAGCAGATGCTCAATCAGTATGTGATAAACTAGGAATTATTTTACATAAAATAAATTTCGCTGCTGAATATTGGGAAAATGTTTTTCAGCACTTTTTAGCAGAATATAAAGCTGGACGAACTCCTAATCCAGATATTCTCTGTAATAAAGAAATAAAATTTAACACGTTTATGACTTTTGCTCTTGAAGAGCTAGGAGCAGATCTAATTGCAACAGGACACTATGTCCGACAGGGAGAAGTTAACGGTCATAAATATATATTACGAGGGTTAGATCCCAATAAAGATCAAAGTTATTTTCTCTATCCTTTAACTGCTCAAAAGTTGAGGCATACTATTTTCCCCCTAGGGGAATTAACTAAAACTACCGTCAGAAAAATTGCTCTCCAAAATAGTTTAGTCACCGCTTCCAAAAAAGATTCTACTGGAATTTGTTTTATAGGAAAAAAAAAAATTGTAGACTTCCTGAGTCGTTATTTACCTGGACATGAGGGAGAAATTTTTACTACTGATGGTACAAAAGTAGGTCATCATAAAGGCAGTATGTTTTATACTATAGGACAGCGGAAAGGATTAGGAATTGGAGGAATAAACAAAACAAGTAGTAAAGATCCTTGGTATGTGGTAGAAAAAGATGTAAAACGTAATATATTAATTGTTGCTCAAGGTCGTTTTAATTCACAATTAATGTCTCGACGAATGATTTGTGAAGATGTGCATTTTTTTAATAATAATCAATTAAATAAAATTATTCGTTGTACTGTTAAGATCCGATACCGACAACCAGATGTTCCATGTACTCTTATTTACAGTCAGGATAAAAAAAGTATTAACGTAATATTTGATCATCCTATAAATGCTATAACACCAGGACAGGCTGCAGTCTTTTATACTGGTGAAATTTGTTTAGGAGGAGGAATAATTAAGCAACGTTTTCCAGTAACAACCAAGTAATATCTGGGGTAATAATGATGACAATTTATAATAATGACATTATTAGTTTTTCCGGTTATGTCTCCTCTCGATGGATGTTATGCAGACAAACTAAATATTTGACATTTTCTATTTACGGAATATAATCTGTTAAAGTTAAGAGTAAAAATTTAAATTAGATGGTTACAAAAATTCGCTACTTGCCTCGACAGTAAGGAATTACCGTAATTTTTACGTTCAAACTAATTCTTATTTAAGGTCTATTATTTAAGTTTTTGTGAATTCGATACAGATCCTATTAAAAATAGAATGCACTACTAATCATGATCTAAAGGACGGAGAATATTTTTTTTAAGCACAAATATCTAAATTTTCCTCTAACTTTAGTGTCAGAATTTGTTAATTTTGATGCTTATCAGGAAGGATATTAGATTAACGTCAGCAAATGATTGTTATGTTGTTAGGGTGTAACACCTGATTATATGGCGGATCTTTTTACTTGGATCAGACGTTTTAATACTAGATTAATCGATTTTCATTGTGATGTTTGAGGTTATATCATACTTCAATACTTTAAAAAAAACAGAATTAAGAAATCGAATCTTTTCCTATGCAACATAAAATTAATGCTCTTTATTTTTAAAATTATGAAGCTAATCTATAATTAGCTAATGCGCTATCTCAGCTATCTTACTGTTGTCTATTTTCCGCTGGCAACGTGATCTCACCGATTCTACTTTTTTATGTAATTTAGGGTTAGTATTTAGTTCTGCCCTAATCGATTGGAAGGAATAAATAAGGTCAAACTTACTTAAGTCTACTAAAATTTTTAGTGAACTAAATCAAAACTGGTAAATTATTGCCGAACTACTGCAAACTGTTATGCGAAGGTATGGCATAAAAAATACTTATGAAATACTGAAAATTTCAGGCGAGAAAAACATGTTGATATGAAAGTTATGCATGCTTTTATTGAAAACTTCTCCCACAATCCGAACAGAAGAAGTTAAATAACAACTTAAAAATATAACACCATTTAATTATCTTGGGTAGGATCCTCAGTTTTGAGATCAACTACTAAGAAAAAGAAAATAGACTAAATTCATTTCTCGTAGCCAATCAAATTGTATATACTTAAAAAAATGACGTTATAATATACTCAATATATTTGTCTTGAGTTAATTTTATTCACTGCATCTGGTCAGTCTATAAGAGGAAGCCCAAATAAAATTTTAAAATTATCAGTAGTTGCTTCAGCTAGTTCTGCTAAAGATATATTCTTTATTTGGGCAACGCATTTAGCGATTTCGTGAACCCATGCCGGTTGATTTTCTTTTCCACGGTATGGAACCGGAGCTAAATAAGGACAATCACTTTCTATCAGAATATGATCTAAAGGTATATAACGGAGTATTTCACGTAAATATTGAGCATGACTAAAAGTAATAATTCCAGAAAAGGAAAGATAAAATCCAATATCTATCATTTTTTTTGCCATTATCAGATCTTCGGTAAAACAATGTATTACGCCTCTACAGAGTTCCGCCTTTTCTTCTTGTAAGATAGCTATCGTATCGTTCTTAGCATTTCGAGTATGAACTATTAATGGTTTTCCTAGGTTACAAGCAATTCGTATATGTTCTCGGAACATATGTTGCTGTTGTATTTTATTTGAGGGATTATAATAATAATCTAATCCAGTTTCTCCTAATGCTACTACTTGATGATTTTCAGTAACTAGGGAATGTAAATGAGAGACGTTATTTTCCTCACCTGTCTCAAGGTTTAACGGGTGTAACCCGCAAGAGTAAGCTACTCGGGGATTATTACCTACTAATCTTACTATCTCTCGATAGTCTGATAAGCTGGTCGCTACACTCAAAAAATATTTTACATCTCGTACTAGAGCATTTTTCAAAACTTCATCGACATCTTTATGGAGAGTATTATAATTTAATTTATTTAGATGACAATGAGAATCTACTAAAAACATATTTTTCTATCTCTCTTGTTAGAATGATCTATTAACTGTTTCAAATGGAGCAATTGCTGTGTCAATAATAATTGACGATTAACGGATATTACCTGTGTGAAAAGATGTCTAAGAATTAACCAGTTGCGAAAACTTTCGTAAAGTATTTCCACTGATAAAATTGATAATTGATGGACTAAAATTTTAACATCATAATTTATGATAAAAACATTACTATCATATTGCAATTTTATTGCATCCAGAAATAAGGTACATAATCCTTCAATTTGCTTATTAACATTTTCGTTATTAAGAAGCGGTAATAGATTAAGAAGATCTTGTTTTTCATTTAAAACATCCCTAATTATTTCATATATTTTATGCCGATAGGTCCAATACATGGAGGATAATAAATCTACTGCTGCTAATGGGGCCCCTGAAGCAAGTCTTAATGCTGCTAGAATATTAGCTTCGGTAAGATGATGATATCTATGGCTATTCAGCTGTAGTTTTATCCATTGCATTCCCTCAGATTCAATAGGAGGAATAATTTTCCAATATTGACAACGACTTCGTAATATTGCTGACAGGTTGGATGGATCAGAACTATATAAAAAAAAATAAGTGTTATCGGGAGGTTCTTCCAGTGTTTTGAGAAGAGCATTACTAGCCGATTCCGTTAATTTATCGGATTCTGAGATCCAAATTACTTTAGATCTTCCTAACTGAGAACGTTGGAAAATCTTATCGTAAAGGTTACGGATTATATCTATACCTATACTTGGAGATGATTCTATGGTTACAAAATCTGGATGATTGCGTACTTTCATAAGGTTACAGCTATGACAAATTCCACAACTTTGGAGATTTTTAGAAAAGGAACACATTAACCAGCTACTAATTTTCCATATGAGGCTGTTGAGTCCTAGTCCTTGTGGACCATGGAATAATATAGCAGGATATGCTCTTTTCATATAATATTGCTTAATAAACTGCCTATAAGGTAAATTTAACCATGAATACCAATTATTAGTTATTAGTTTTGTTCTTCCTTCCACCATATTTCCAACATATTACGTAAACTTGAAGCTACTGCAGAGACTGGTTGATGAGCATCAATGACTCTAATATTTCTATCTCGTTTTGCTTGCCATAAATAAAAATTACGAACCTTAGTAAAAAATTTGATAGATTGTTGCTCCATCCGATCTAATATTCCTCGCTTTAGAACACGACGTAATCCTACTTCGGGAGTTACATCTAAATAAAAAGTTAAATTTGGTAAAAAATGTTCTAATATGTTTTGATGTAATACTTTTAATAAGTTTTGATTAATACCTCTCCCTGCTCCTTGGTATGCCCAACTAGAAAGTTCATATCGATCCCCCACTACCCATGCTCCTCTCTCTAGAGCAGGTTTAATGATCCTTTCTAGCAATTGAATTCGCGCGGTATAAAACATTAGAAGTTCTGCTTTATCAGTAATTATTTCTCCCGGAATACCTTTTTTAATAAAAGAACCCAGCTGATTAGCTAGAGGTGTTCCTCCTGGATCATGAGTAACAATGATATTGTTAATATCTTTTTCTTTTAAAAATTTTACCACAATATTACATGCAGTCGTTTTACCTGCTCCTTCTAATCCTTCTAGAACAATAAAACAATTTTTCATATAATTATATATAATGATGTTAAAAATTTCATTTTATTTATTATTCTTAATTTTTATACCAGGATTTAATTATTTTTTTTACAAAAAAAAACTATCTTCGCATTGAGTAATGAAGAATCTTATTTGTCGAATATATTTATAGAATATTTTATTAGATATCATAATTATGATTCTTTTTATATGGCATACTTAGGACAATCTCAGATTAATAATCATTTCTCTATCTGCAGAGATATCTAAATAGCATTAACACCCATATAGTTGTTTTTTAAGGAAGATTAATTAATTAATAATATTATTAACATAATTTATAGCTTCTTGTACAGTGGTAATTTTTTCTGCTTCTTCATCTTGAATTTCGATATTAAATTCTTCTTCTAGCGCCATAAATAGCTCCACGGTATCAAGAGAGTCTGCTCTCAGATCTTTAACAAAAGAGTGCTTATTAAGAATTTTTTCCGTTTTTATCTTCAGTTGTTTACTCAGGATTTTTTTAATTCGTTCTTCGATATTATTCATACTATTTTTCCTATAAAAAATTTTTCTCTAGAATAGAGAGAGCTAATAATTCACTAATTATCCTTAGTACTTCCTGTTAGGTATAAAGATACTACGTTCATCAGAGCATTATTCATTATGCCATATACATTCCTCCATTGATATGTAAGGTCTGCCCTGTTATATATGCGGCATCTTCTGATACTAAAAAAGCTACTGCATTAGCAATGTCCTGGGTACTTCCAAAACGACCTACTGGAATTTTTTGTAAAATTTTTGATCTTATCTCTTCTTTTAATCTTGACGTCATATCAGTTTCAATAAATCCTGGAGCTACCACATTTACTGTTATGCCTTTGGCAGCTACTTCCTGTGCTAGAGATTTGGTAAATCCACTTAGCCCCGACTTTGTAGCCGCGTAACAAGTCTGACCTACCTGCCCCGTTTCTCCAATAATAGAACCGATATTAATAATTCTTCCAAACTTTTTTTTTATCATAGATCGCATTACGGCTTGAGATAACCGAAAGATGGAAGATAAATTAGTAGTTATTACTCGTTGCCATTCGGATTCTTTCATATGTATTATAAGATAATTACATGTAATTCCTGCATTATTAATTAATATATCTATATCTCCCAGCTCTAGGCGAATTTTCCCCAAAATATTTTGAATGGAATTGGGATTAGTAAGTTCCAACACATAACCTTTTCCACCACTCCTAATTAACTTAGTACTAATAGCTTCAGCTCCAGCTAATTGAGTAGCTGTACCTGCAACTTGAGCGCCTTGTGCTGATAGTTTTTCTGCAATTGCACGTCCAATTCCTCTATTTGCTCCAGTTACTAAAGCAATTTTTCCTTTTAAACTCATGCCAGTGTTTTTTAAAATTTATAAGTTGTTTAAAAAATATGAATTATCTAGATTTATGGTGGTCAAATGAGGACTGTTTCTTTTGATAATCTTACTTAAAACATTCCCGGGTCCTACCTCTATAAAGATTACTATTCCTTGTTTCATAATAAATTCAATACATTCCATCCAGCGAACGGGCATGTATAATTGCCGGACCAGAGAACTACGTATTTGGCACGAATTACTTTCACACCTTACATCTACGTTATTTAACACTGGTAATTGCGGAGTTTGAAGAGTAACTTTATCTAAAGCAGAAGCAAATTCATTAGCTATTGGTTTCATAAGTTCACAATGAGAGGCAATACTAGATAATGACAGTACCACTGCTCCTGAAATTTTACAATTTTTTTCTACCCGTCGAAGAGCACTTTTTTTTCCAGCTATTACTACTTCTCTTTGAGAATTAAAAATTACTGGTTGTACTATTGAATTATCTTCTTTGCCACAATTGTGGCAAATTCTGAAAATAAGATCATTATTTAAACCTATGACTATTATCATTCCTACTTTCTTATTGAAGAGAGCTTTTTGCATGAGGTGTCCCCTTTTCTTTACCAGACAAACAGCCTCCTCTAATGAGAGGGCGCCCGCACAAACTAATGCCGAATATTCTCCTAAACTATGTCCTACTAATATAGTAGGATTATCTCTGCCTTGTTCTTGCCAGAGACGAAATAGTGCTACAGAACTGGTTATTAATATAGGTTGAGTATGAATAGTATTATTCAAATCTTTGTCTGGTCCATGTTGCACTATATGCCAGAGATCATATCCAAGAACATGGGACGCCTGATCAAAAGTTTGCTTTATTACAGAATAATTTTGAGCAATTTCAGCTAACATACCTCTTTTCTGAGAACCTTGTCCTGGAAACATCATAGCAAAGGGGGGCATTATATCAATTCTCCTCCCGAATTCTTTTACTTTTAAAAATGAAGTAAAGCGCAGCCCCATGTGAATCCTCCCCCAAATGCTTCTAGGAGAATTAGATGACCTCGTTGTACACGACCATCACGGACTGCTTCATCTAAGGATGATGGCACTGATGCAGCAGAAGTATTTCCATGCCGTTCAAGAGTCAGAATAACTTTATCTCTTCTTAATCCTAATTTTTTAGTAGTAGCAGTAATAATACGTAAATTAGCTTGATGGGGGATAAGCCAATCTAGAGAATCGCTATTAAGGTTATTGATTTTTAATGTTTTTTCGATTAGAGAAGTTAATTTTTTAACGGCCATTTTAAATACTATATTGCCCGACATAGTTAGATAACTGCTAGCGCTGTTAATACGATTTAAAAATGGTAAATTAAGAAATTTTCCATATCTTCCATCAGAATGTAGATGGGTAGATAAAATACCTGCGTGTGTACTGGAACCTAGAACTACCGCTCCTGCACCATCTCCAAAGAGGATTAAACTCTTACGGTCGTGAGGATTTAATGTTCTAGTAATTATATCGGACCCAATAACAAGAGCATATTTTATATAACCCGTTTTAATATATTGATCAGCTACACTTAGAGCGTAAATAAATCCTGTACAAGCTGCTGCTATATCAAAAGCAGCGACTTCATTTTCATTGATACCTAGCAAATTTTGGATCATACAAGCAGAACTGGGAAAAGCATGACTGGAGGTTGTAGTAGCTACTAAAATAAGTCCCACAGCATTTTTATTAATGCCAGCCATAACTAAAGCTTGTTCGGCAGCTTTAGTTCCCATAGATGCCACTGATTCCTCTAGTCCGGCTATGTGCCGTTCCCGAATTCCAGTTCTCGTTACTATCCATTCAGAACTGAGTGCAAAATTTTTTTCTAACTCAGCATTGGTAAGAACCTTTTTCGGAAAATACCTACCGGTACCAATAATTTTGGTATACATATAAGTGCCCTGCATTTCACGGATTACTTGAACTGAAAAAAATTTAATTACCTATTGTTCTACTCTTAATTGCTCTCTTAGATAATCATTAAGTGGGTAGCTCAAAGTGAAAAATATTATTTATTTGACTTTTACTACTTTACTTTACGTCCCCGATAGTAACCTTCATGAGTTATATGGTGACAGAGATGAAGTTCTCCTGATTTTTTTTCGATTGACAATTGAGGAAGAGTGATTTTGGTCTGAGAACGACGCATGCCTCGTTTAGATCGAGATATTTTTTTCTTAGGGACTGCCATTAATTTCTCCAGTGATTAATTATTTTTCCTATCCGCAAACTTCCTATTATAGAAATGTTCTTTAAAAGTCAAATGAGATATTTATTAATACTTATTTTTTAGAACGTAAAAAGGATAAAATTTTTGATAACTCCTCATGTAATGGAGCAGTTATGCAGATTTCTTGATTAGTATGAGGATGAATAAAAATAATTGATGAAGCATGTAAAAAAAGACGATTTAATCCCATTTCAATCAGTTGGTTATTAAATTTTGAATTTCCATAAAGCTTATCCAAAGCTATGGGATGCCCAACGTATTGAGTGTGGACCCGTATTTGATGGGTTCGACCTGTAATCGGCATAACTTTAAGTAAAGTAGCTTGAGAAAAATGTTCTTGTATCTTAAAAAGAGTCTTAGAAAATTTTCCTTCGGGATTAATACGCACTAACCTGCTGTTAGTTCTGCTCCGGGATCTTTGCAAGGGAACAGCGATGGTTTTTAAATGTGAAGGCCACAGACCATCTACCAAAGTAAAATATATTTTTTTTATTATTTGTAACCGAAATTGTTCATGTAAGGAACGTAGCACCGATTTTTTTTTAGCTACTAGTAATATACCGGATGTTTCACGATCCAGACGATGAACTAATTCTAAGAAAGGATTATTTTTCTTCCAGAGACGTAATATTTCAATAAGTCCGTAACTCAAACCACTTCCTCCATGTACTGCTATCCCTGAAGGTTTATTAATTGCTAAAATATAATCATCGTCATACAAAATTTTCTTAGATATAAGCTCTATTGTTTTGAGAGGATAATATTTATCTTTTTCTTTTTTTTTAAGACTAGTTAATAAGGGTATAGATAAGAGATCACATGTTTTTAATCTATAGGAAGGTTGAACCAATCTTTTATTAACTCTAATCGATCCCTTTCGAATCAGTTTATAAAATAAATTTTTAGATAGATCTTTTAATGTTGATCGCAAAAAATTATCTAATCTTCTCCCCGTATCTTCCGAATTAATAAAAATTTCATTCCAGTTACTGGATAATCTGCGCCGTTTCCTATTCATGGATTATAAAAATTAAAATAGTATAATGTAAATATTGTTGTTCTATTAAAAAAGTTAAAAATCATAGGTAGATGAAACAATCTAATCTTAATAGCTAAGAGCATTTTTTTGAATAAAAATTTAATCCTTCCTAAAGGATAGTCAGATCCTACTGCGATTTCAATCCCCTAAAAAGCATAACAATTAAAATTATACCCTATCTTATAGAGAAATGAAATTATTAGGTGTTAAACAGCAGAAGATAATTTTATAAGCCAGTTTTAGTTAAGAGATTAATAAGTTAATGAGTAAGAAAAATGAAAAAAATGTTAATCAACGCAACTCGACAAGAAGAATGGCGAGTTGCCATTGTTGATGGGAAACGATTGTATGATTTTGAGATAGAAAATCCTAGTCACGAACAGAAGAAATATAATATATATAAAGGAAAAATTTCTCGTCTAGAACCCAGTTTACAAGCAGCCTTTGTGAATTATGGCATGCAAAAACACGGTTTTTTACCTCTGAGAGAAGTAGCTAGAGAATATTTTCCAGATAATTATGATTTAGAGAACCAAAAAAAAATAAATATAAAAGATGTGCTGGGGGAGGGACAGGAGATTGTGGTGCAAATTGATAAAGAAGAACGGGGCACTAAAGGTGCTGCTTTAACTACTTTTATAAGTCTAGCGGGTACTTATTTAGTACTTATGCCTAATAATCCACGTGCGGGCGGAATTTCTCGCCGCATTGACAAAGATATTCGAATAGAATTAAAGAAGACACTTTCTTCTTTAAAATTTCCAAATGGAATGGGTGTAATATTACGAACTGCTGGAGTAGGAAAATCATCAGAAATATTACAGTGGGATCTAGTATCTAGACTCAAACAGTGGGAAGAAATTAAAAATATATCCTACCGAAGAAATGCACCATTTCTAATTTATCAAAATAGTAATGTACTAGTGCGCACATTTCGGGATTATCTCCGTAAAGATATTAGTGAAATATTAATAGATAACCTTAAAATAGTCGAAATGGCTAAAAATCAAATTGCAGCTTTGGGAATACCAGATTTTAGGGATAAAATTAAGTTTTATTCAGGACATCTTCCTCTCTTCAGTCTTTATCAAATAGAATCTGAAATTGAGTCTCTTTTTCAACGCGAAGTATATTTGCCTTCTGGTGGATCTATTGTAATTGATTATACCGAAGCCTTAACAGCGATAGATATTAATTCTGCCCGCGCAACTCGGGGTAGTGATCTGGAAGAAACGGCATTTAATACTAATTTAGAGGCTGCAGATGAGATTGCACGTCAATTACGAATACGAGACCTAGGTGGTTTAATAGTAATAGATTTTATTGATATGAGAGCTGATCGTCATCAGCGGGCGGTAGAATATCGTTTTCGTGAAGCAGTAAGCAAAGATCGTGCACGTATTCAATTAGGTCATATTTCTCGTCTCGGATTACTAGAAATGTCTCGTCAGCGCTTAAATGCTAATAATCCTATAAGAAAATTTGGTCAGTATAAATGTTATAGATGTGGGGAAAGGTTTCAACAATCCCTATCGATAGCAATTTTGAATTTTCTGGAAGAAGTGACTCTCAAAGATAATACAAGAGAAGTTCGTCTTATCGTGCCGCTGCAAATATTAAATAATAACTGTTAATTAATTAATAAATCTGAAAAAGATGTGTCATCTAGCCAAATATGTGCTGATTTTTATCATGCTCCATAATAGTAATCAAAAGGAGAGAATCTACATCTAACAGTGGATTCTCTCGGATCCACCCATATTGATTTTCCTCTTTCTGGAAGTTAATTCTAAAGGATAAGATTATCCAAATAAAAATATTTTTGAGCATTAAAATGTTCTTATGTAAAATATTAAATTTTACAAGATATCTTTATTATGATCTTTAAAACTTAAAATTAATTAATTTTTAATCAAAATATGTGGGAGAGGATAAATCTCTTAATCTTATCCCTAAGAAAAAAAGAGTTCCGAAGTATATAATAATGCCAAAAGTAATCATGGTAAGCATGTTTACTATCCCCCATGGGAGAGTACTAAGTGCAGCATCCGGATGGTTTATCATCTTCATAATTATTTTCAAGGATCCAGCCATTACCATCACGGCAATAATTATCCGCATGATAAATTGTTGCCACCCGGGTTGAGGGATATAAAAATTTTTCTTCCTTAATTGCCAATAAAGTAAAATTGCATTTAAAGCCGTAGAAAAAGATAAAATCATACCTACTGTTTTAATACTAAATATATATAAATATACGATCATATTTACTAACTGAGTTATAGAAAGTGTTATTAGACCTAGTCGAATTGGAGTTTTAATATCTTGTCGAGAATAAAAAGCTGCTGCTAAAACTTTTACGATAATTAAACCGATTAAACCTACAGCATAGGATGATAATATTTGTTGGGTCATAAACGTATCAAAAGTAGTAAATTTTTTATACTGAAATAGCAGTATTATTAATGGCTTGGCTAAGATTCCTAAACCTACTGCACTAGGAATAGCAAATATAAGACATACTCTTAATGCGCGATCTAATAAAAAGGAATATTCTGCATATTTTTTCTTAGTGGCAGTATAAGTCAGAGATGGTAATAAAATAGTGACCAGAGAAACTCCTAAGATCCCAGACGGAAATTCCATGAGTCGATCTGCATAATAAAGCCATGATATAGATCCCGATATGAGAAAAGAAGTATACACACTAGTCATTAACATAGAAATTTGGTGAATTGATACCCCAATAATGGCAGGAAGCATAAGCTTTAAAACGCGTAATAGTCCAACATTGAAATTAATACTTGGTAAAACTAACATTCCAATTTTTCTTAAAAATGGAAGTTGAAAAATTAATTGTAGTATACCTCCCACTATTACCCCCCAAGCTAGAGCAAAGATGGGAGGATTAAAATATTTAATAGAAAAAAAAGAAAATATAATTATGCTCAGGTTTAATAATGTGGGAACAAAAGCGGGAATAGAAAAAATTTTCCAAGTATTCAGCACGGATCCTGCTAACGATGTTAATGATATAAGAAAAATATAAGGAAATGTTACTCGCAGTAAGGAGGATGTTAGTAAAAATTTATTTGGCATATGAGTAAATCCAGGAGCCGTAACTAAAATTATCCATGGAGAAAATGCTATTCCTCCTACACTCAGGAGAGCTAAAATTAAAATGAGCAATCCAGAAGTGCTAGAAATTAATAACTTAGCTGCTTGTAGATTGTTGTTAGTTTTATATTCTGCCAAGATAGGTACAAAAGCTTGAGAAAAAGCTCCTTCTCCAAAAATTCGTCTCAATAAATTAGGTAATTTAAATGCCACAAAGAATGCATCCGTTTCTGTTCCCGCTCCTAAAATTCGTGCAACTATAGTATCTCTGGCAAAACCTGAGACCCGGGCAATAAAAGTGATGAAACTTACTAGTCCTAATGACTTGAAAAATATATTTTTATGTTCTCCTTTCCGATTCATTTAATTGCGCCGCCATGTAGTTCCACTAGGTCTATCCTCTAAAATAATGCCCATGTTTGTTAATTTTTTACGGCAGAGATCTGCCTGCTCCCAATTTTTTCTTTTTCGAGCTTCATGACGGCTCATAATCAAAGATTCTATGATTAATTTTTCATGTTCTTTATGCGAATATATATAAGTACTTTGTAAAAATTCACGCGGGCTCTGTTGTAAAATTCCCAAAATCCCGCCGAGGCAACGTAAATTAGTAGCTAATATTTTAACTATGGAAGTAATATTTTTTTTCTTATATATATTGATCTCTCTAGCTAGTTCGAACAACACTGAATATGCGGCAGGGGTATTAAAATCATCATCCATAGCATTCACAAATTTATGTCTAAATAAGTCTATTTTCTGCATCTTTCCTGATTCGTGGCAATCTTCCGGGGTACTACTTAGGGCAGTATAAAGACGTGATAAAGCATTATGTGCCTCCTGAATCCGAAGATCACTATAACTTAAGGTTTTTCGATAATGACTTGATAGCAGAAAAAATCGAATACTTTCTGGATGGTAATATTTGAGAAGTTGTCGAATAGTTAAAGAATTATTTAATGATTTAGACATTTTTTCTGATTCCATTAACATCATTCCAGAATGGATCCAATAATTTACATACGGATTTTTAGCTATACAGCATGACTGCGCTATTTCGTTTTCATGATGAGGAAAAATAAGATCTAGCCCTCCCCCATGAATATCAAAATGTTTTCCTAAATATTTTTTATTCATAGCCGAACATTCAATATGCCATCCCGGTCGTCCTTCTCCCCAAGGGGAAGGCCAACTAGGTTCATAATTATGAATTTTTTTTTTCCATAAAACAAAATCCATAGGATTATGCTTATAATTCATGTGAGAAGTATGTGTAGTGGCTTGGAGATTTTTTAGACTTTGTCGTGATAAAACTCCATAATCAAGATAGCTATTAACATCAAAAAAAATATCACCATTGTCGGCAAGATAGGCAAAATTATGATGCAAAAGATTCTGAATTATTTTAATCATATCTTTGATATGATTGGTAGCCAGGGGTTCGATATCAGGAGGTAGAATATTCAGAGCCCCAAAATCATTATTCATTTCTCTGATTATATCAGTCGTAAACAATTTAATATGTTCGCTCTTTTTACGAGCGCGCTGGATAATTTTATCATCAATGTCTGTAATATTACGAACATATTTTAATTGGTATCCTCTATACCGAAAATATCGTGCGATCATATCAAATACTACAAAGGTGCGACCATGACCAATATGACATAGGTCGTAAACAGTGACACCACATACATACATGCCCACTTTATTTAAAGTAATAGGGATAAATTTTTCTTTATTATGAGTTAAGGTATTGTAAATTTTTATCATTTTTAACCATTAATTATATCTCCAAAAGAAGAGAGTGAAAAAACCGAATCCTTATTCGATGAATCTATTATTAATTTTTATAAATTTCGGGATCAATATCGAATTACGTTCCAATAGTATTATTGTATTACGATGATCATTACTCTAAACTTATTTCAAGTTAGTTGATAAATTAATAATTTTTCTCTAAATTAGAAGATTTTATCTTTAAGTAAATTATTAATCCACTTAGATTATGGTTTTATCTACCATATTTTATTCTTTTTTTAAAGAAAACTAATGGTATTTATAGTAGAAAACCTAAAATTTTTAGTTAACTCTAACTAATAAAAATAGCTTTATTTAAGAATCTATAATATATTATATGATATATAAGTCTTAACTAGAAGTTAGTATAATATAATGATTATTTTTAGTATCATATTATTAATGATTTTTATTATCACAAATGGAATTAAAATTGTACCCCAAGGATATCAATGGACTGTAGAAAGATTTGGCAGATACACGAAAACTTTAAATCCCGGATTTAATATAGTTATTCCATTCATCGAGCGTACAGGACGAAAATTGAATATGATGGAGCAGGTTATTGATATTCCCTCCCAAGAAGTAATATCGAAAGATAATGCTAATGTAACTATTGATGCTATATGTTTTATTCAAGTCATCAAAGCAGTTCAAGCAGCATATGAAGTAAGTAATCTCGATCTAGCCATTATTAATCTTACTATGACGAGTATTCGCACTGTATTAGGGGAAATGGAACTAGATGAAATGCTGTCTCAGAGAGAACGAATTAATACTAAATTATTATATATAATAGATGAAGCTACTAATCCCTGGGGGATAAAAGTTACTAGAGTTGAAATTCGTGATGTACGTCCCCCAGCAGAACTAATTGAAGCCATGAATGTCCAAATGAAAGCAGAGCGTACAAAAAGAGCTGAAATTCTAGAAGCCGAAGGGGTGCGACAAGCTGCAATCTTACGGGCGGAAGGTGAAAAACAAGCTCAAATATTAAAGTCGGAAGGAGATCGTCAATCTGCATTTTTACATGCAGAATCACGAGAACGGACAGCCGAAGCAGAAGCACATGCTACTAAGATGGTATCTGATGCAATTTCTATGGGCAATATTCACGCCATAAATTATTTTATTGCGCAAAAATACACCGAGGCGTTACAAAGTATTGGATCATCAGAGAACAGTAAAGTATTACTACTACCATTAGAGACTAACACTCTAGCCTCCTCTATTGCTGGGATTGCTGCATTACTTAATAATATCCCCAAAAATTAAACTTCGATACAATTATTACTCTCAAAAACTTTATAATATCTTTGAGGAAAGATTAAGTATTTTTGCTAGTTTAGAATTAATTTCTGAAATTTTTGCACTACAATCTATTTGATAATAACTAGTTACGCCACGATTCGCTTCTTTCTTATAGTGTAATATTAAAGATTCCGTTTGTTGATAGTAGTCACTTAAACGTTGACGTATTATATGTTCATGATCATCAGAACGAATTATCAACTCTTCTCCGGTAATATCATCTTTTCCTTCTATTTGAGGAGGATTAAATTGATCATGATAAATTCTTCCTGAAGGTAAATGTACTTTTCGTCCTAATAACCGTGTAATTAAAATTTTAACTGGAACTACCAATTCCAATACATAATCTATTATTAATCCAGTTTCTTTTATAGCTTCGGCTTGGACCAAGGTGCGAGGAAAACCATCTAATAAAAACCCATTACTACAATCTTCTTGAGAAAGACGTTGTTTAACCATTTGAATAACGATATCATCGTTAATTAATTTTCCTGAGTTTATAAAATTTTTGATCTTCCTGCTTTTGAAGGAATCTATGGTCGCAAAAAATCTTAAAATGTCGCCAGTAGAAATATGGGGAATTTTAAATTTTTTACTAATAAATTTGGCCTGAGTTCCTTTACCCACGCCGGGAGGACCGAGTAGAATAATCCGCATTTAATAATTTATTATTCGGATCCAAACGGTATTTTCAGTAGTAAATTATTCATACGGATAATAAAAAGATTTAGATCTTCTAAAGTTCCTCTTTCAGTAAGAATAGCTTGATCAAATAGTAAATTTATCAAATCCTCAAATAAGTTTTCATTATTTATATTAGCAGCTATTTTTACTAATTTATGTTCGGGATTCAATTCAAACAAATATTTAATTTCAGAGACTTCTTGTCCTGCTGCAGCTAAGAGTTTATTCATTTGAGTACTCATATCTTGAGCTTCTGTAGTGACAATAGCCGGATACTCTATAATTCGGTAAGTGAATCGTACATCTTTTACTCTGTTACTTAATATTTTTTTAACTCTTTCTAAAAAAGGTTGCAGATCTTTGGAATTGCTTTTTCTTAAAAGTAGCTGTTTATGTTGATCTATTAATCTATTAATAGATTCATCTTCCTTGCTAACTAAATGAAATGACTTGTCTTGGAAATGTGTTAAGTAATTCATCATCCATTCGTCAATACGATTGGTAAGTAATAATACTTCTATACCTTGATTCTGAAAAATCTCTAAATGAGGACTATTTTTGGCCCCGCTATAACTATCAGCCGTTAGATAGAAAATTTTTTCCTGTTCTGGATTCATTCTATTAACATATTCTTTTAATGATATTGTTGGTGCTGGACTGGAACTACTAGTAGTCGTAAAACGAAGTAATTGTGCTATATTCTGGATATTATTAGGATCTTCTGCAGGACCTTCTTTCAATACTAGACCAAATAATTGCCAAAATTTCTGATATTGTTGTTTATCTTCCGATAATTTTTGAAGCATCTGGAAAATACGTTTAGTTAAAGCTATTCGCAAATTTTTCGTAATTCGGTGGTCTTGTAAAATTTCCCGAGAAATATTTAAAGGAAGATTATCAGCATCAATTAAACCTCGAATAAATCGCAGATAGTTAGGTACCAATTGTTCAACATCATCCATAATATATACTTGTTTAACATATAATTTTATACCTGATTTATAATCTCTAGTCCACATATTCCATGGTACCCGTGACGGAATATAAAGTAAACTTGTATACTCTTGATTTCCTTCTACTCTATTGTGACTCCATATTAGAGGATCATTAACATCATGTGTTATATGTTTATAAAATGATTTATATTCATCTTCACTAATTTCCGACTTATGACGGGTCCATAACGCTTGACCTCGGTTAACTTGTTCCCAACTCTTACGGGATGATTCTGATGATGTTTGATCAGATTGCATTTCTACCGGTAGAGAAATATGGTCAGAATATTTTTTAATAAGACTGCGTAGTTTCAAGTTTTCAAGAAACTCATTTTCAGTTTCTCGTAAATGAAGAATAATTTCAGTTCCTCGATTTTTTTTTATGATATCTCCTATAGTATAGTTTCCTTCTCCCTGAGATTCCCAAAATACTCCTTCTTCTGCTGCAGCACCTGCCGCGCGTGTTCGCAGAGTCACCTTATCAGCTACTATAAAGGCAGAATAGAACCCTACTCCAAATTGACCAATCAAATTGGGATCCAGTTTGTCCGAATCTAAAGCTTTAAGAAAAGATTGTGTTCCCGACTGAGCTATGGTTCCTAATTGATCAATAACTTCCTGGCGACGCATTCCAATTCCATTATCATCAAAAGTTAAAGTTCTATTTTCTTTATTTATAGAAATTCGGACATGAATATTTGTTTCTCCATCATAGATGGTTGAGTCCGTAAGACTACTAAAACGTAACTTATCAGCAGCATCAGAAGCATTAGAAATTAATTCTCGCAAAAAAATTTCCTTATTTGAATAAAGAGAATGTATCATTAAATGGAGAAGCTGTTTAACTTCCGACTGAAAACCACGAATTTCTCTTTTTTTCATAATTCTGATTCCTCATTTAACCTACAAATTATAGATTCTGCTAATTGATTAATTCATCCTATTATAATTATATCTATACAATGATAATATACATATCATTTAATTAGACATATTAAGCGAAGGGCTTCACATATAAAATAAACTCTAAATACCGTTATTTTTATTTATGTTTTTTTATAAAAAAACTTTTCTTTATTTAAAGAAAATAAATATTAAATTTCTTAATATTCTTTTTCCTGTAATCGCTCTGTAATTAATTACACCTATTCTACAACAAGTTAGAATTTAATTGAGGATTATTTTAATTATCTTACTCTTCTATCATCACTTGTTTTGTTAATATTAAAATTTTTGATTACAGATGTAATGTTAAATTTTTTAACATATTTTATACTTGAAACATATAGCTCTCTCAAGATTATATATCACATCTTATGAGTCTAAAACAATACTTTTAGTATCAATCTTAGCGTCAAAAGTACAACATAACATATAAATGTTGTCATTTTCTTCAAGTTTTGTGATTTTTTTGTTCATTTTATTTTTATAAATATCTTTTATTAACTCATACGGAGTTTTAAAATCGATATTATCATCTTCTACTATATACACTTGAGTAAGTTGTTCTCTATGTCTGCTTATCACATTAGTCAATATTATTCTTGCTGACGAGTTATTGAGATGACGTTTTCGAGAACGAAGGTGTAATACTACAATATCTTCATATTGTTCACACCAAGAATTTAAGGCAAGTTCTTTTACTAACTTAGGTAATGTTATTTTAGCAATTTCAGCCGACCATGAATCTTTCAATATCACTTCTTCGTTTATTTGAGCAGATATTTCATCTTTTAGTCGTGGAATAGTTAATAATAACTTAGATAATGAAATTTCTAATTTCACAGTTTTATCATCAGAATTTAAAGAAGGGGGAGAAATACTATTTTTTAGTGGTATTAATAATTTCGTTGTATGTTGTTGAGGATCAATAATTTTGTTTTTAGACATTAAGATTTTTTTTTGACTGTAAAGGGTTGAGAGAATGATCGGTAAAAGTTATATGAGAATTATTAATTTTCTTATCTTTCAAGTAATTAAGGTTTAAATCAGAAGATGAGATAGGATTATTGCTGTGTTTAGTAAGAAGATTGTTGTGTAAATTATCAGTATTAGGAGAAATAATATTATGTCCCTTATAATTAAAACGAAATGTCAGAGCACGGAGCAATGTCATTTCTACTCCTATTTTTTTATTAGGTGCTAAGGATAGATCTGCGCGTCCCCTCAGCAAAATATCATAATATATCTGAGTATCTTTAGGTGATAAAGTTTTGGCTAACGATTTAATTTTATTTACTGTAGTAGCGGTCAAATTTAAATATTCCTGTTGCTTAGTCACGTATTCTGGAAACAATTGTACCATTGCAATATGGTGCAACATAGTTAACATTTCTACTAATAATAATTCCCAATCTATAATGCGTATAGTATCTATTTTATTTAATAATTTCATAATTTTAGTTCCTTGCGTATATGCGCAGGATTCAATTAATTCTACTATTTGGGCAGAATCTAAATAACCCAGCATTGAATTTACTGAACTTAGGGTAATATGACCATTACTATAGACAATAGCTTGATCGGTAATAGTCAAGGCATCCCGCAGGCTTCCATATGATACTTTTGAAATTAAAGATAATGCGCTACTTTCAAAGTAAATTTTTTCTGCCTTTAAAATTTTTTTCAGTTGCTCACCAATAAGATTAATATCTAAAATTTTTAAATGAAATTGCATACAACGAGATATAATAGTCAAAGGAATTTTTTGAGGATCAGTAGTAGCCAATATAAATTTAACATGTGGAGGAGGTTCTTCGAGGGACTTTAACAAAGCATTAAAACTATGTCGAGATAACATATGTACTTCATCAATCAAGTAAATTTTATAATAACCACGAACAGGTAGATACTGAATATCGTCTATTAACTCTCGGATATCTTCTACTCTCGTCCGAGAAGCTGCATCAATTTCAATAAGATCGATAAAGGTTCCCTGACTAATTTGCATACAACTCAGGCATTTTCCACAGGGATTAACATCACTCCTGGTTTCACAATTTAGGGCTTTTGCAAATAAACGAGCAATAGAAGTTTTTCCTAAACCACGCATTCCAGACAAAATGTAAGCGTGATGGAGTCTTCCTAATTTTAAACTATTAGTTAAAGCTGTCAAAATATGTTCTTGACCTACTACATCTGTAAAAACTTGTGGTCTCCACTTGCTTGCTAATACCTGATAACTCATGAATCCCCCATAAATCTTAATTTTCATTAAATATCTAGCTAGTATCTTTCTTTATTTACCTGCTATTATATTAGCTACGTTATTTTAACGTATATATTATGACTCTTAAAAAGATTAGTAATAATAAATCAGTCATCTATTGTTGAGAGGTAATTTATATTATGAGAATTTTTTGTAAAAAATACATTATATTTTAGGATAGATCCGTTATTTATATTCTTAATATAAAGAGACAAGATCTTGTTCTTTTTATAATAATGTAAAATGATTTTAAATCAAAAGTTTTAATAAAAAATTATAATCGAATAATTGCCAGAGAGGTATTTCAATGAAACGATTTCCTATGACCCTGCGAGGGGTAGAAAAATTACGTGAGGAACTCATTAATCTTAAAAATATTAAGAGACCCCAAATTATTTCAGATCTTGCAGCAGCTAGGGATCATGGAGATCTTAAAGAAAACGCTGAATATCATGCGGCTCGGGAGCAGCAGTCTTTTTGTGAAGGAAGAATTAAAGAAATTGAAGCAAAACTATCTAATGCGCAAATTATTGATATTACTAAAATTCCCGTAAGTAATCGAGTTATATTTGGTTCTACGATAACTCTATTAAATGTATTGGATACTAAAATTTATCGTTATCGTATCGTAGGGGATGATGAAGCTGATCATAAGGATCATTTAATTTCGATAAACTCGCCTTTAGCGCGGGGATTAATTGGGAAAGAACTAAATGAAAATGTGATTATCAAAACTCCTAAAGGAGACATTATATATAAGATTTCTAATGTTGAATATGTTTAGAATCTTCTGAATCGAGGAAAGATAACATCAGATGAAAAATAAACGATACTATAGCCATTATTATAGAGGTAGAAAAAAATATTTTGACGATCCATATGTACGAAAAGCTCACGAAATAGGAGTTCGATCACGATCATGGTTTAAACTTGATGAAATCCAAAAGCACGAAAAGTTATTAAAACCAAAGATGACAGTTATAGATTTAGGATCATCCCCCGGAGGATGGTCGCAATATGCAATAAAAAAAGTTGGATCAAAAGGAAATGTTATTGGATGTGATATTTTGTCTATAGATCCTATATTGGGCGTAGAATTTATACAAGGAGATTTGCGAGACCACAATGTACGTAAGACTCTTTTGCAAACACTTATCAATAAGAATGTTAATGTAGTTATGTCCGATATGTCCCCCAACCTCAGTGGTTTTTCTACCGCTGATCATCTTCGAGCCATGGATTTAGCAGAAATTGCCTTCCAACTATGTCGGGATATTTTGGTAGTGACAGGGAGTTTTTTAGTTAAGGTTTTTCATGGAGAGGGTTTAGATCTATATCTTCAGAAGATTAGTGAGCAATTCGATAAATTAAAAATTATAAAACCAGAATCTTCACGTAAAAATTCACGAGAAGTATACATTATAGCAACAGGATATAAAAAATATAGATAACTTAAATTTTTTGTTGTATTTATGTAAATATAGGAGGCTAATTATTTGAGTGATATGGCTAAAAATCTAATTATCTGGATGGTCATCGCAGTAGGAGTGATGTCACTATTCCAAAATTTCAGTTCTCGGGACAGTAAACATAAAATCGATTATTCCACCTTTATAAGCGAAGTTGATACAGGGAAAATACGTGAAGTGCATATTAATGGACGAGAACTGAAAGTTATAAAGAAGAATAGTAAGAAATATTCCATTTGGATGCCCATTCATGATCCACGTCTCCTGGAGAGTCTATTGATCAATGATGTGAGAATTGTGGGAGATCCACCCGAACAACCTAGCCTCCTAATATCTATTTTTATATCCTGGTTTCCAATGGTAGTCTTGATCGGTCTCTGGCTATTTTTTCTGCGACAAATACAAGGAGGTAGCAAAGGAGCCATATCTTTTGGAAAAAGTAAGGCTCGGATGTTAGCGGAAGATCAAATTACTACTACCTTAGCAGATGTTGCCGGCTGTGATGAAGCAAAAGAAGAAGTTGCGGAATTGGTAGAATATTTACGTGAACCCAGCAAATTTCAAAGACTAGGGGGTAAAATACCTAAAGGAGTATTAATGGTTGGTCCTCCAGGTACAGGTAAAACTTTATTAGCTAAAGCTATTTCCGGAGAAGCTCAAGTACCTTTTTTTACTATTTCAGGCTCGGATTTTGTGGAAATGTTTGTTGGGGTAGGGGCGTCTCGAGTACGTGATATGTTTCAACAAGCAAAAAAAACTGCTCCTTGTATTATTTTTATTGATGAAATTGATGCGGTAGGTCGTCAACGAGGTGCTGGATTAGGAGGAGGACATGATGAACGCGAACAAACTCTCAATCAAATGCTGGTTGAGATGGATGGTTTTGAAGGACAAGAGGGTATCATAGTAATTGCAGCTACTAATAGACCCGATGTATTAGATCCTGCTCTTCTTCGTCCCGGTAGATTTGATCGCCGAGTTATAGTAGGTTTACCGGATGTACGAGGTCGAGAACAAATTTTAAAAATTCATATGCGTCGAGTTCCCTTATCATCTGACATAGATATTTTAGTTATTGCCCGCGGGACCCCGGGTTTTTCAGGTGCCGATCTCGCAAATTTAGTAAATGAAGCTGCATTATTTGCAGCTCGTAATAATCGTTGTGTAGTATCTATGGTAGAATTTGAAAAAGCAAAGGATAAAATTTTGATGGGAACGGAACGTCGATCTATGGTTATGACTGAAGCGCAGAAAGAGTCTACTGCTTACCATGAAGCAGGACATGCCATTATCGGACGCTTAGTTCCCGACCATGATCCGGTACATAAAGTTACTATTATTCCAAGAGGACAAGCATTAGGAATAACTGTTTTCTTACCTGAAGGAGATTCTATTAGTATAAGTAGAGAAAAATTAGAAAGTCAGATTTCGACACTATATGGAGGACGATTAGCCGAAGAATTAATCTATGGTAGTCATCATGTTTCAACAGGATCATCAAACGACATAAAAATAGCTACTACTTTAGCACGTAATATGGTTACACAATGGGGATTTTCTGAAAAATTAGGACCTCTATTGTATGCTGAGGAAGAAGAAGAAATATTTTTAGGTCGTTCGGTAGCAAAAGCTAAACATCTTTCTGATGACACCGCACGCATCATAGATGAGGAGATAAAATTATTAATTGATAAAAATCATCTCCGAGCTAGAAAGATTTTGTCAGAAAATTTAGATATTCTTCATGCTATGAAAGATGCCTTAATGAAATATGAAACTATTGATGCATTACAAATTGAGGACTTAATGTCCAGAAAACCTGTTCGTCTTCCTATAGCTTGGCTCCAGACGACAACTAAAAAAAATTCTCAAGATCAAAAATCTTGATACTAGTAATAAACCTACAAATATGTTCTATTTTTTAGCTGAAATTTAAGAACTATCTTTTTACTGGAGGATTAAATCCATATAAAAAAAAATAATCTGATTTTTTTATCATCTTAAATATCACTGACCAATATTAATAAACTCATCCTCGGTAGGAGTTAAATAATTTTATCTTATTAAGATAATCCATAATTTCTAGAAACAGAAAATCATGAATGATCCACTCATATCCGGATAAAGATTTATGTCATTAAAATAACAATATACCTTAGTTTAATTAATCAAGATATTATGAGGATAAAGTTATTGAAAGGTTAAATGAGATTTAGTTTTTAATTTTTCTCTTTAAAAGAGAATCAACTTCTTTCTAATAAGAACATAAATACTTGTATAAGATATCTTATGAAACTAGACAGAACCTAGAGGGTAATTACTTTGAACTAAAATTAGTATTGGTACTTTTTGCGGCTGAATTCAGAAGAAATTTTAGAGCAACATTAAGAAAATATTTCCAAATCATAGATCTGCGAATGTGATAATTTATTAAGTAACAAATAATATCGACATATTTAAAAAACTTTAATTTTCTAGTTAGATATCGAAAAAGGTTTACAGAAAATTATAAGAAATATAAGATAATGAATAATCCTTCCTCCAACATTAGTAACAATTAATAGATATCCTGGTCTAAATAATATTTTCAAGGAAGCATCGATAGCAAAGAATGGGACTAAAGCCACTTTTTTATTAAAAAAGTTAACTAATAATTAAAAAGAGTAGAATTAAAATTATTATTTTTTTTTTGGACTTTTTCCTTCGCTATAATAAATTTAAATATAAATTTTCGAGGTAGAACCTACAAATATTATGTATCAAATACTTTTAATTTTTTTTATTTTTATATCGATTAGTTTGATCAGTCTAATTCTTATGCATCAAAGTAAAGGTATGGATACTAATTCTAGTAGCATAACAGGTTTTTCGGGCACATTTTTTGGTTCTAAAGGTTCATTAAATTTTTTAACGCGTGTTATAATACTGCTGGCTACTTTGTTCATACTTATTAGCATTGCTATAGATAATATCTCTAGTAATAAAAATAGTGTTCAATGGAACCCTATTAGTAAAAATTCCATGGAATCCTCTATCAAGATAGAGAAATAATATTGAAATAGATTTGCGTCGCAGGGTTAATAACCTCCATTATTATTATTTAATAATGATAATTATTATGAGAGGAAGACTTTTGTAGCCGAGGTGGTGAAATAGGTAGACACGCTACTTTGAGGGGGTAGTGCCCTAATAATAAGGCATACGGGTTCAAGTCCCGTCCTCGGTACCAAACTAAGGGAAGTTTTGGTTGTATTTTTCTTTGAAATGATGTATAATAATTATTTTTCAGGCGCGGGGTAGAGCAGTTAGGTAGCTCGTCGGGCTCATAACCCGAAGGTCGTTGGTTCAAATCCAACCCCCGCAACCAAGTTTTCTTGGATCTTACCAAGAAACATAGATAAAGTGACCATAAACATTACCTAGAAAAACCCCGCCTAACGGGGTTTTTTAGTGTTTATCATAATAAATATTGGAATATATTTAAAAAAACTACAATGGGCTGGAATAAATTACTGCATATCCAATATTCCATTTGTTAATCAAAATTGATTGAGGCCACGATTATGAACAAAGATATTCTATCGGTAGTAGAATCCGTGGCAAATGAAAAATCTCTTCCTCGAGAAAAAATTTTTACCGCCCTCGAAAGTGCATTGGCCTCTGCAACTAAGAAAAAATTTGAACAAGAAATTGAGGTGCGCATAAGGATTAATCGTAATACCGGAGATGTTGAAACTTATCGGAGATGGTTAATAGTAGAAAAAGTACTTCACCCTACAAGGGAAATTACATTAGAAGCGGCAAGGTGGGATAATAAAGCAGTAAATATCGGTGATTATATAGAAGATAGAATTCATTCCGTGTCTTTCGATAGAATTACTACTCAAACAGCCAGACAGGTTATGGTCCAAAAGGTACGTGAAGCGGAAAGATTCCTTATTATCGAAGAGTTTCGAAAACAACAAGGTGAAATTCTTACCGGAAGAGTGAAAAAAGTTAATCGCGATAATATTACGGTAGATATGGGTAATAATGCTGAAGCTCTGATTTTAAGTGAAGAAATGCTGCCTAAAGATAATTTTTATCCGGGAGATCGAGTACGAGGAGTATTATATGCAGTACGAACTGAAGTACGAGGACCTCAATTATTTTTAAGTCGCACTCGTCCAGAAATGTTGTTAGCATTATTTCGTCTCGAAGTACCTGAAGTTGGAGAAGATATTATTGAAATTAAAGCTACTGTTCGTGATCCAGGATCACGAGCTAAAATAGCCGTTAAAACTAACGATAAACGCATTGATCCAATAGGATCTTGTGTAGGAATGCGAGGATCCAGGGTGCAAGCTATCTCGAATGAGCTAGGTGGAGAGCGAATTGATATTGTGCTATGGGACCATAATCCTGCTCAATTTGTCATTAATGCAATGGCTCCGGCGGAAGTCAGTTCTATTATTGTGGACGAAGATAAGCATACTATGGATATAGGCGTAGAAGAAAACTCTTTAGCACAGGCCATAGGAAGAAATGGACAAAATGTCAAATTAGCATCACAACTGAGTGGATGGACTCTTAATGTCATGACGGTAACAGAACTGCAACAAAAACATCAAGATGAAGCTCAGGCGTCGAGAGATTTATTTACTAAATATTTAGATATTGATAGAGATTGTGCATCTCTCTTGGTAGAATCAGGATTATCTTCTTTGGAAGAGCTAGCTTACGTTCCTCTTAAGGAATTAGTAGAAATAGGTCATTTGGATGAAGATAGAATAAAAAAATTACGTAACCGTGCTAATAAAGTATTGAAACAATTGCAAGAAGAAAAGGATAAGATTAGTTATCCTCCAAATGCCGAGGAACTATTAACTATTACTGAGATAGATCAAATATTAGCCTCAAAATTAGCATTCAAAGGAATATCTACATTAGAAAAATTAGCAGAACAAAGTATAGATGATCTGTCAGAAATTCAAGATCTTAATATTGAACTAGCAGGTAAATTAATTATGGCGGCACGTAATATTTGTTGGTTTCATAATAATGACCAGTAATAAAAAATAGTATTTTTACAGGAAGGGAGAACAGCATCATGACCAATATAAGTATAAAAGCTCTGGCTAGAGAGATTATGATGCCGGTTGATCGCCTGATAAAACAATTGGCACACATAGGAATCTGTAAATCAGAAAGTGATCAGATCACCATGCAGGAAAAACATATCTTAATAAATAATCTGAAAAATAAACCGCCTCGCATAATAGAAAAACTTATTTTAAAACGAAAAAAACGTAGTACGTTAAATATTTCTAGCATGGGAGGAAAAAGCAAAGCAGTTCAAATAGAAATCAGAAAAAATCGAACATATTTAAAAGAAGAATCCGTAGAATTTATGATTACTCCTGAAAAAATTATTCCTTCTGATATTATTTCTGATCCAAAAAAACATACTAAAAATATGGCTCCGTCTTCTCTCCTGAGAGATAGAGATCAGAATTTAAATTCTGAAGACATTCTAAAAATTACTAAAACTCTTCGTAGAGAAGAAGGAAAAGCGTCGCTTAAATTAGAAGTATCAACCAAAAAAGAAAAAGAAGAATCAGACAAGAAGTCAAAAGGAGAGCAATCAGAAAATTGGAAAAATAATAATGATTATTGGCATAATGATTCTACAGAAAATGATGAAGAATATTTAAATACTCCTCTTTCAGTAGATATATTATCCAAATATGAAAAAAATAGGAAACTAGAAAGTAGTAATAGGAAATGGAAAAGTGAGAGTCCGAAATGGTCAGGAGCAATAAAAAAGTCTAAAAATATAGAATTGAAAAAACAATTAGAAACAGCGAAATGTGACGAACATAATCACGATAATAGTATTAAAATTAATTTAGTACCAAATGATAATAAATCAGGAACTAAATTTAATAAAAATATAGTTATTGGAAAATCGATTATGGTATCGGAACTATCTAATAGAATGTCGGTCAAAAGCTCTCAGGTTATTAAATTATTAATGAGTATGGGAACTATGGCTACTATTAATCAAATCCTCGATCAAGAAACGGCTCAAATTGTAGCTGAAGAAATGGGATATAAGGTAATATTACATAATGAAAATTACTTAGAAGAAGTCCTCATTAGTAAACGGGATCATAAAAATCTCATACTGAAACCGAGATCTCCAGTAGTAACTATAATGGGTCATGTAGATCATGGTAAAACTTCATTACTAGATTATATTCGCTCTACTAAAATGGCGTCTAGTGAGGTAGGTGGAATAACACAACATATTGGAGCATATCATGTCCAGATTCGCAAGGGTACTATTACTTTTCTTGATACGCCTGGACATGCAGCCTTTACAGCTATGCGAGCGAGAGGAGTGCAGTTAACAGATATTGTTGTTTTAGTAATAGCGGCTGATGATGGTATTATGCCACAGACTATTGAAGCTATTCAACATGCTCAGGCAGCCCAAGTACCTATCCTGGTAGCAATCAATAAAATTGATAAATCATCTTCAGATATAGAACAAATTAAAAATCAATTATCTCATTATAATCTAATGCCTGAAGAATGGGGAGGTGAGACACAGTATGTAGGCATTTCAGCTAAAACTGGTACAGGAATAGATGAATTATTAGATGCCATATTATTACAAGCCGAAATGTTAGAATTAATGGCTCTCCATACCGGTCTTGCAAAAGGTTTAGTGATAGAATCTTATCTTGATAAAGGAAGAGGACCAGTAGCTTCAGTTTTAGTAAGAGAAGGAACTCTTAAAAAAGGAGATTTTTTATTATGTGGTCTGGAATATGGACGCGTTAGAGCTATGCGAGATGAATTCGGATCTGATCTGTTTCAGGCCGGTCCTTCTCGACCAGTAGAAATTTTAGGTCTTTCTGGAGTACCAGTAACAGGAGATATTCTGACAGTAGTACGAGATGAGAGAAAGGCTCGTGAAGTAGCACTTTTTCGCAAAATGAAATATCGTGAACAAAAACTATCATCACAAAAAAAATTAAGTATTAAAAACATGTTAGAAGTTATTAAAAATAACGATCAGCAGATCTCAGAAATCAATATTGTGATTAGAGCGGATGTACAAGGATCTCTAGAGGCTATTGTAGATACTTTAAAGCCATTATCTTCGAAGGAATTAAAGGTAAATATTGTCGGCTCAGGAGTAGGAAGTATTACGGAAAGTGATATTGTTTTAGCTTCGGCATCGCAAGCTCTCATTATAGGATTTAATGTCCGTGCGGACTCAGCGGCGCGTAAAATAATTCCTACGTCTAATATAGAGATTAGATACTATTCGGTGATTTATCAGTTGATTGATGAAGTAAAGAAAGCTATAAATTCTCGAATACTTCCTGAATATAAACCTAACATTATCGGTTTAGCAGAAGTAAGGAATGTATTTAAATCACCTAAATTTGGAGCTATAGCAGGTTGTATGGTTATTGAAGGCGCAGTAAAACGTAATAAATCTATCCGAATTTTACGAGATCATATTGTTATATATGAGGGATCACTAGACTCTTTGCGTCACTTTAAGGAGGACGTAGATGAAGTTAATAATGGCTTGGAATGTGGTATTGGAGTTAAAAATTATAATGATGTTCGGATTGGAGACTTAATTGAAGTGTTTGAATTACAGGAAGTTACCAAAAAAAATAATTGATTATAATATCTTAATTCAGCAAGGTGCTAGAACAGAGGAACTACTTTTTATGAAAGATATCAATCGACCTGCTAAGGTAGCTCGAGCTTTAAAAAAAGAACTCTCCATAATATTACATCGTGAAATCCGAGATCCTCGGATAGATAAGTTAATCACTGTAACGGCTGTAGAAATTTCTAAAGATTTGGTAAATGCTAAAGTTTTTATAATTTTGGGATTCTTACCAGATTCCAAAGAAAATATCTTAAAAAAAATTAAGATATTACAGAATGCAGCCGGATATATTCGAACTTTACTTAGTAAAAACATGTGTTTAAGAATAATTCCTAAAATCACTTTTTTTTCTGATCAATTAATCGATGAAAAAAGGATATAAATCAGATGATGATTAAGAGCACTACGGAACTAAAATTGAATGACTAAGAATGTTAAGAAACACAGTTATAATATTAACGGATTTATTCTCCTGGATAAACCTAGAGGAATTAGTTCTAATAAAGCTCTACAACAAGTAAAATATCTTTTAAAAAGTAGTAAAGCTGGTTATATAGGTACTTTGGATCCTTTAGCTACTGGTATGCTTCCTATTTGTCTGGGACAAGCTACTAAATTTTCTCAATTTTTATTAAATTCTGATAGGCGTTATCATGTCGTCGCAAAACTCGGTCAACGAACCGATACCGGCGATGCAGAGGGAAAAATTATCAGTGAGCATCCCTTAAATTTTAAAAGTTCTGACGTAAAAAATTTTTTGCTTAGTTTTATTGGAGAAATTAAACAAATCCCACCAATGTATTCTGCTATTAAATGGAAAAGCTGTCCATTATATAAGTATGCTCGTCAAGGTATTGAGATCACACGTAAAGTACGTAAAATTATAGTGTATAATATAGACTATGTTAGACTAGAAGATAGTGAACTAGAATTACAAATATATTGTTCTAAAGGTACTTATATACGTACTTTAGTAGAAGATTTAGGTTCAAAAATAGGTTGTGGGGCTCACGTGAAGGTTTTACGTCGTCTACAAGTTGGTAATTATCCAACTGAAAAAATGATAACTATGGATAAATTGCAGAGATGGTCTAATCAAATTATTAGTCATAGGGATTTTAATGAATTATCTTTAACTTCTATATTAATGTCAGTAGACAGTGCAGTATCTAATTTTCCTGAAATTAATTTATTAAAGATAATTACTAGTGATTTAAAAAAAGGACGATCTATTAAGTCTACAACATTATTTCCACCGGGATTGGTAAGAATAACTGAAGGTACACAAAAAAAATTTATTGGGATAGCGGAAATCAATGAAGTGGGAATAGTTGTACCTCGTCGTTTAGTGTTTGAATAATTTTTATTAAAATTAGATTGGTAGTGAACTATTTTCTATTAATTAGCAGCAGGCCGAGATTTATATCTAATGAGGTTCTATTATGTCTCTTAAGGGTGAAGATAAAAATAAAATTATCGAACAATATGGTTTACATAACTCTGATCGAGGATCATCAGAAGTACAAGTAGCGTTATTAACCACAAAGATTAATAGCTTACGCCTACATTTTACAGAATATAGTAAAGATTATCATAGTCGTCGTGGATTATTACGGTTAATTTCTCAGCGTAGAAGTATATTAAATTATTTAAAACGTAAAAGAAGATTGCGATATTTTTCTCTCATAAAGAAGCTAGAGCTGCGTAAATAAATAAATGAGAGTAGCTCTTAAAAGAAGATGAAAAAATCATTCTCTCTATTATTTATAGAATACATAATAAAATTTAGCTAATTACTATAATTAGTAGTATTCTAAAATCTTTCATAATCATTTTGTACATTAAAACATCACTGTCAATATCAAAAAAAAAGAATTAATTAAATATAATTTAAGTGATCACTATTAATGCTCAGGAAGTTAAGGATATTATTTTGATAAATCCAATCATACGTAAATTTCAATATGGACAACATATTGTAACTCTTGAAACAGGAAGAATAGCAAAACAAGCTACGGCCGCTGTACTTGCGAGCATGGATGATACTACAGTATTAGTTACTATAGTAGGATCTCAAACAATTAAATCTGGTCAGGATTTTTTTCCTCTTAGTGTTAACTACCAGGAGCGTTCTTATGCTGCAGGGCGTATTCCAGGAAGTTTTTTTCGCCGTGAAGGACGTCCGAGCGAAACGGAAATATTAGTCTCAAGACTGATTGATAGACCGATTCGTCCTTTATTTCCCGAAGGTTTTCTGAATGAAGTGCAAATTATTGCAACAGTAGTATCAGTTAATCCAAAAATTCATCCAGATATTGTAGCTATCATAGGTACTTCTGCTGCTTTAAGTATATCCGGTATTCCGTTTAGAGGTCCTATTGGAGCTGCCAGAGTGGGATACCTCGAAAATAAATATATTTTGAATCCCAGTACCGAAGAAGTTAAACGTAGTTATCTAAATTTAGTTATAGCAGGTACAAAAAATGCCGTGTTGATGGTAGAAGCAGAAGCAAAATTACTAAGCGAAGAACAAATGTTAGAAGCTATAATATATGGTCATGAACATCAACAAGTAGTGATTAAAAATATAAATAGTCTGGTAGAAGAAGTAGGTAAAATTGAGTGGGATTGGACTCCCGCAGTTGAGGAACCAGAAATCTCCGCACATATTGCTAATATGTCAGAATCTCGTTTGAGTGATGCATATCAAATTTCTGACAAACACATTCGATCTTCTCAGTTGAATGTTATTAAAGGTGATGTAATTTCTACGATAAAAGAAAAGTTTAGAGATTTAGATGAACACCGAATTCATCAGATAATATATCTGATAGAGAAAAATATAGTACGTAAGCGCATATTACGTGGAGAACTCCGTCTCGACGGACGCACACCAGATATGGTTCGTAAGGTCCAAGTACATACGCCCGTGTTACAACGTACACATGGATCAGCTTTATTTACACGTGGAGAGACTCAAGCACTAGTATCTGTAACTCTAGGAACAGACCGCGATGCGCAAAATGTTGATGAATTAACAGGTGATCGGACTGAAAATTTTATTTTTCACTACAATTTTCCACCTTATTCTGTAGGAGAAATAGGAATAGTAGGATTTCCTAAGAGACGGGAAATTGGTCATGGAAGATTAGCTAAACGTGGATTGTTAGCAGTTATGCCGTGTTTAGATTCTTTTCCATATACCATAAGGATAGTATCTGAAATTACTGAATCTAATGGATCTTCTTCAATGGCTTCCATTTGTGGAGCCTCATTAGCTCTAATGGACGCAGGAGTTCCTATAAAGGCAGGAGTAGCGGGAATAGCGATGGGATTAGTAAAAGAGGGAGATAAATACAGCATTTTATCCGATATTTTGGGTGATGAAGACCAGATGGGAGATATGGATTTTAAAGTAGCGGGTACCCGTACTGGTATTACAGCACTCCAAATGGATATAAAAATTGAAGGCATTAATAAGCAAATCATGTCCATAGCTCTGAAACAGGCTTTAGAGGGTCGATTACATATATTAAATATTATGGAACAAGTGATCCTCTTACCACGGAAAGATATCTCAATATATGCTCCTAGAATGCAGATTATAAAAATTAATCCCGATAAAATTAAAGATTTAATAGGGAAAGGAGGTACGGTGATAAGATCGCTGACTGACGAAACCGAAACCATTATTGAAATAGAGGATGATGGCACAGTAAAGATAGCCGCTCCCGATAGTAACCATGTTCAATTAGCGATTCTGCGCATTCAGGAAATTACTGCGGAAATTGAAGTAGGCAAAATTTATCATGGTAAGGTAACTAGAATTGTAGATTTTGGAGCTTTTATTACTATCCTAGGAATTAGTAGTAGAGAAGGTTTAGTACATATTTCTCAAATTTCTGCGCGCAGAATCGACAAAGTTAGTGATCACCTAAAAATTGGGCAAAAAGTAAATGTAAAAGTACTAGAAGTAGATCGAATAGGTAGAATACGTTTAAGTATTAAACAAGCCCTTGATTAAGTAATAATATTATTAATAACCTTATGTGGTGTGATTTCTCTTAAATACAAGAAAAATAAGGATCAAAAATTATCTTAAATAATACTTTTAATTTGTTATTGAAAAATGAATCACGAATTCATTTACATCGAATCTCAGTCAAGAGGCATATGTACTAAATGGACCATTTAGAAAAAACGTTCTCGTTTTTTGGCTTGAAGAATATTCTCCTTCAGGCTCTGAATTATCTAGGATATAAAAATCCTACTCCTATCCAAGTGCAATGTATTCCCTACTTGCTGAAAGGTTCAGATGTATTGGGAATAGCACAGACTGGAAGTGGAAAAACAGCTGCTTTTGCATTACCCATTTTGAATAAAATTGACCTAGGTAAAAAAATACCACAATGTTTGATATTAGCCCCTACCCGAGAGCTCGCTATTCAAGTGTCGAATTTTTTTTCAGACTTAGCAATGTATATGAAGGGTATAATAATTACTGCTATATATGGAGGCCAACGTTATGAAATACAATTTCGTGCTCTCCGTGAGGGACCACATATTATAGTGGGAACCCCAGGACGTTTATTAGATCATATTCATCGGGGAACACTAAATATTTCGGAAATACATATTTTAGTATTAGATGAAGCAGATGAAATGTTACGTATGGGTTTCATAGAAGATGTAGAATCTATTATGGAACATACCCCTCAAAAGAAACAAATAGCGTTATTTTCAGCTACCATGCCAGATGCTATCAGGAAGATTACGCGTAAATTTATGAAAAATCCATATGAAATTCGTCTTGAAACGAATAGATTTCATGCTCCTGACATTACTCAAAGTTATTGGTTAGTACACGGTTATAAAGCTCATGCTTTAACTTGTTTTTTAGAAGCTGAAGATTATGATGCAGCTATTATTTTTGTACGTACAAAAACTACTAGTGTAGAAGTAGCGGAATATTTAGAACGTAGTGGCTATAATAATACTGCGGCATTGAATGGTGATATGACTCAAAACTTACGTGAACGTACTTTAGAACGTTTAAAGGAAGGGGAGATAGATGTGTTAATTGCTACGGATGTAGCTGCACGTGGTTTAGATGTGGAGCGTATTAGTTTAGTTGTGAACTATGATATTCCTTTAGATGTTGATTCTTATATCCATCGAATTGGACGAACAGGAAGAGCTGGACGTACGGGACGCGCATTACTATTTGTAGAAAATAGAGAGCGAAGATTATTACGGAATATTGAACGAACTCTCAAAGTTTCTATCTCCAAAGTATTCTTACCTAGTGCTAAATTTCTTAGTGAACGTCGTATGTCTAAATTTACGAGTCAGGTAAAACACGAAATGGAAAATAGCGATATTGCGATCTATCGAAATTTTTTAAAAAAAATGGAACCTGAAACTACTTTAGATCTTTGGACATTAGCTGCCGCGTTACTTAAGATAGCGCAACAAGGATCGAGACCTCTTCTACTTCTGGATGGAAAAACTAGTATTGGTCATAATTATTCTCAATGTCATCGATCTCATGACATTCGACAAAGCACTGATAATATGGATTTATACCGGATTGAAGTAGGACGTGATCATGGGGTAGAAGTAAGACATATTGTAGGTACTTTTGCTAACGAAGGATACATTAGTAGTCGTTATATTGGTAATATTAAATTATTCCAGGTTTATTCTACTATAGAATTACCAAAAGAAATGCCAGGAGATCTATTACAGCATTTTATACATACTAAAATTTTAAATAAACCACTTAATATGCAATTATTAGGAAATTATTCTTCGTGATTACACATAGAAGTAATACCTCGCTAAAAAGAAAATACTCTAATTCTAATAATAGATAAGGTATTTTTTTAAGTACGGGAGTTTCGTGGTGTGGAAGATTTTCTCTCAAGAGAGAAAAAGAAGTCATATTTTATAAATATATTAAATCAACTAGCTCAAGACCGTGCTAATGGGAAAATTATTTATCCTGACTCTCAAAATATTTTTAAAATTTTTCGTCTCACTAAGTTGAGTAAGATCAAAGTAGTTATTCTGGGACAAGATCCTTATCATGGGACCGCACAAGCTAATGGACTATCTTTTTCTGTTTCTCTGGGCGTTCCTATTCCACCTACTCTAATAAATATATATAAAGAATTGAATAATGATAGTATTAATTTTCAGTATCCTAAACATGGATATCTTGGCAGCTGGGTTGAGCAAGGCATTATGTTATTAAATACTATATTGACAGTTGAGTCGGGTAAACCGTCTTCACATGTTCATTTAGGATGGGAAATTTTTACCGATAAAGTAATTTCATTAATTAATGAATATTGTGAAAATATAGTATTTTTACTATGGGGTAGACACGCTCAAAGTAAAAGATTTTTGATTAGCAATCATGGTCATTTAGTATTACAGGCATCTCATCCATCACCTTTATCCGCAAATAAAGGTTTTTTTGGATGTCGACATTTTTCTAAAACAAACCAGTGGCTAATGAAAAGTGGCATACAGCCTATTGACTGGACGCCACATATATTAGATTAATTATTTTTTGACGTCTTAGAAACTAAGACCATAGCAGGACGTAAAAGTCTTCCATTCAACATATAACCATGTTGGAGAACTTTCATAACACAGTTTGCTATGAATGGTTCTTCATTTTTATCTGTTTCTATGAGGGACATAGCCTGATGAACATCAGGATTAAAAGGAACATTAGTCTCTTTAATGACTTTTACTCCAAATTTATGTACTGTATCTAATAGTGATTTTAGTGTAAGTTTAATTCCTTCAATCATAGGATTGAAGTCAGGATTATCATGTGGAGTAGCTAACTCAAGAGCGCGTTGTAGATTATCAATGACAGGTAATAATTCGAAAACAAATTTTTCTAGTGCAAATTTCTGTGCTTTTTCGATTTCTAACGAGGTTCTTCGCCGCACATTTTCTAACTCTGCCTGTGCTCGTAATAAATTTTCCCGCTCACGTTTGGATGATTCCGCCAGCTTATTTTCAAGTGAGAAGATACGTTGCTCACAATCTTTAATAAAATTAATTTGGTGATTAACTTTTTCTAGCAGATCTTTAGAAGCATCTCCATTATCTTCCTCTTTATTTTTACTAGGAATATTGGAGTCAATCTCGATAATTGGATCTTCTTTCGGTGATTTGTGTTCTTCACTAGTCATTAATTTCTCCACGCGGGCACATTATTTATTCCCAGATTAAATTATTATGGGGATCATAATAATAGTTTCAAGGTTAGGTATTATATTGCACGCAATGTATCAATAATTTTTATAAAAAATTTTTTATAAAATTTACGATTTTATTACCGGAATCCAATGTTTTTCGCAACTCATAAAATAATCTCTAATAATTGGCTAAAAAAAAGATTAGGTATTTTTGAACTAAAATGATTGCGATATTAAATTTGAGTAAAGTAATATAGATTATTTATAATAAAGAAGTAAAACTCATTTAGTACAAAAATATGTTGAGAGGAGTAGATTCGCTGAATCTAATATTCAATTCATTACTATTAACGATTACTACTTTTTATAAGAATAAAAAAAGTAGATGAGAAAAATAAAGCACCACGTTTAATCCTAGTAATAAATGAAAGTATTTTACATTCGGGTTTAGTTAAAGAGATGTGGAAAGTTATACTGATGATTAGAGTTCTACAATAAATGTAATTTAGAATTACTATTGATTTACAATCATATGTCGGAAATAGTCATTTTAAAATTAGTTGCAATAGTAAAGTATTGTTAGCAGGATATCATGGTGAAAATATGTTAATTATAATTAAAATTTAATTTTTCAGCCTGCGGAGAATTAGTTTCTAATCTTAATCAAAAAATTCTCTTCCTCACAAATTTTTGATCAATATCTTGTAATATCTCCTCTCTGACAGAAAAAAGAGAGAACAAACAACTAATTTAGTTTATTGACTCATGGATATCAATATGACAAGCTAAGTTAGTATAACTCCCTTAATAATTAAAATTATTATGAAAAAAAAAATAATTAATAGTAAGAATTATCTTATTACTGTTAATAAACAGGTAAAAAATGAATATTTTGTTGAAGAAATAGTGGAAGCTGGTTTAATCCTGCAAGGATGGGAAGTTAAATCTTTGCGATCAGGGAAAGTTGATATAAGTAGTAGTTATGTGTATCTACATGATAATAATGCTTATTTATTTAGTGCTCATTTTCAACCTCTGATTAGTTCAAACGATAATTTAATGTTAGACCCCCTCCGGAATAGAACTCTTTTACTTAAAAAGAAAGAATACAATTATTTGGATAGAAAAGTAAAACGTCAAGGTTATACTTTGATATCATATTCTTTATACTGGAAAAATAATTGGTGTAAATTACAGCTGGCATTAGGAAAAGGAAAAAAAAAATATGATAAACGATCTAGTATTAAAGAAAGAGAGTGGCTGATAAAAAAAAATAGAATTCTCAAACAGGATCGAAGATAGATCTTGAAAATAAAGTATAATAATTATACTATTAGTAATTAAAGGGGGCTGTTTTGGAATCGACGAAGCGGTCAAAATCTAAGGTGCATGTCGAGGTACGGTAGGCCTCGTAAATAAACCGTAAAAAATAGTCGCAAATAACGACACTAAATATGCTTTAGCAGCATAAATAGCTGCGAGCATTAAAATATTCATCTTATTCTCTTACAGAGGAATATTTTTCATATATAAGAGATCGCGTTTATCTTGCCTAAGAGAAAACGTTAAATTAACGGGCTAGTTTGTTAGGAACGTGTAGGTCCGCTTTTAACAAAACGAATAAAAAAGACTTTACTAAACATGTAGTACCAAAGATGGAGAAGTTTCGGACGCGGGTTCGAATCCCGCCAGCTCCACTACTTGAGAAGTATGTTTAATATTCTAAGTTGAGAAATCAATTCGGCTGAGAAAAATCAAGTTCCAATAGATTTTATTTATTTACAAATTTCATGAAATAACTTTCAGATCCTATCACCTCCTATTATTGAAATAATAAGTTCTATTCCAAATAATAAATTTTTTATTTTTTTCCTTTGAGGAAAGGAAACTCATTAGTAGTCCGAGAGTATTATTCTTTTTAATTAAGAAATATTGGATAAATTTTTTCGATTTAAGAAGTAATTTAATTAAATAAAATTATTAAATTAAGCAGAAATAATTGATAGGTATCTTTACAATATCTTATAAAGAAGAAGTAAAAAGTTATTTTTGGGGAAATGGATATGCAACCAGAATTAGACATAAAAAACATTAAATGTTATGAAGAATCACTTGTCACTCCAGAGGAACTTCAAAGAACTTATTGTTGTGATGATAAAATAAAAAAACAAATACAAAATCATCGTCGTACTATTTCAGAGATCATCAATGGTAATGATGAACGTTTTATTTTAGTATGCGGTCCCTGTTCTATTCATGATCCTATCGCAGCCTTAGAGTATGCAGACTCTCTCAAAATCCTAGCTGATAAGTTAAAAAATAGATTATATATTATCATGCGAGTGTACTTGGAAAAACCTCGTACTTCCATTGGCTGGAAAGGATTCATTAATGACCCAGATCTTGATAACACCTTTAATATCGAAGCGGGATTAGCAAGATCGCGTGAGTTATTATTAACTCTCAGTGAAAAAAATTTACCCTTAGCTACAGAAGCGTTAAATCTTTATACTCCGCAATATTTAGGAGATTTATTTAGTTGGATGGCTATTGGAGCAAGAACTACAGAATCACAACCTCATCGAGAAATGGTATCTGGCATAGATATACCAATAGGATTTAAAAATACTACTCAGGGTAACATTGAACCGGCTATAAATGCGATAATAGCGGCTGCTAAACCGCATAAATTTATTAGTATTAATCAAGCAGGAAGAATTTGTGTATTACAGACTGCTGGTAATCCAAATTGTCATCTAATATTGCGTGGTGGTTATAAAAAACCTAATTTCGATTCTACTGCTATTGCTCAATGTGAAAAAATTATGAAAGAAGCAGAGATTAAAACTACCATTATAGTAGATTGCAGTCATGATAATTCCCAGAAAGATTTTCATCAACAACCCAACGTAGCGAAATCCGTTATAATACAACGAAAAAGGGGAAATAAATCTCTGGTGGGATTGATGTTAGAAAGTAACTTACATGCGGGAAATCAAGGTTTAGAAAAATATGGACATAAAATGCGCTATGGAGTATCAGTGACAGATGCTTGTATTAGTTGGGAAACTACTGAAAAATTAATAATAGAACTATATCAAATTTTAGAGTAGTTATTTATTCACCGAATTTTCAAGGAATTTAATAATTGTGACAGAATTAAAGGGATTACGTAAGCAAATAGATGAATTAGATACAGAGCTACTGAAAATTCTCGCCAAAAGAACTAAAATAGTGGAAGAAATAGGAAAAATAAAATATTTTTATGGGTTACCTATTTATGCCCCAGAACGAGAAATTTCTCTATTGGCTACACGACGCCAAGAAGCGTTACATTTAGGTGTATCTCCTGATTTAGTTGAAGATATTTTACGTCGTGTAATAAGTGAATCTTACCTTCGAGAATTGAGTCAAGGTAGCAAAAAAATTATTTTTTCTTCCCGGCCGGTAGTTATTATTGGAGGAAAAGGAAGAATGGGTCAGTTCTTTGAAAAAATGTTAAGAATATCTAAGTATGAAGTTAAGATTTTTGATAGGAATGATTGGGCTAATGCTGAAAAAATTTTATCTGATGCTCTCATGGTTATCATCAGTGTTCCTATCCCACTGATAGAACAAGTGACTTCTCAATTACCCACCTTACCTAATGATTGCATTTTGGTAGATTTATCTTCAGTTAAAGTAGTCCCATTGGATAGAATGTTAGCCAAGCACCATGGACCAGTTCTCGGTTTACATCCAATGTTTTCTCCCGATACTGATCATCCAGTGAAACAAGTTGTTATATGGTGTGATGGTCGTAATTACGAATCTTATGAATGGTTTTTAGATCAACTGACCATATGGGGAATGAGTTTACATTGTATAAGTGCTAGTAAACACGATCAAAGTATGAGTTTTATTCAGGCCTTGCGTCATTTATCATATTTAGTAGCTGGTCTCCATCTCATCCAAGAAAAAGCTAATTTTGAAGAATTGCTACTTATAGCATCCCCAGGGTATAAATTAGAATTAATTATGATTGGTCGTTTTTTTAAACAACATCCTAAACTTTATGCGGATATTATTATGTCATCCGCAATGAATTTAAAGTTTATTAAACGTTATTATGTTCTTTTTGGGGATATAATTCGATTATTAGAATCCCAAGATAAAGAAGAATTTATAAAAAAATTTACTAAAGTACAAGAATGGTTAGGAATATATGCGCAAAGGTGTTTTCTAGATAGTCGGAATTTATTACGTTTCAATCCTTATTGAATTTTGTTCCTAATTTTAAGTTGATTAGGTAACCATTGATCTTGTTGATTTCGAGGATAACATCCTAAGATTCTAATGCAACGTGAAAAATCTTTAATTTTTATTAAAACATGTTGCAGTTGGGGTGTTGTTAAATGATTTTTAACATCTAGATAAAAGCAATCTTCCCATAATTGCTTATTAGCGTACCGAGCTCGTAGATCACTAATAATATTATGATCACGTAATATCATGATATTTTCTATTAAGAATCTTGATTTTTTATTTTTAGACAACAATAGGGTAGTTTTCGCAGGAGTCTCACTATCTACTTCCTGAGCTTCTCTAGAGAGAATAATGAATCTCGTGGTATTGGGTCTTGTATTTGAGATATTTCTAGCTATCACTTGTAAATTATAATATTTTCCACTTTCTTCACTTCCAATAGCTGCAACTTTAGGAGATTGGAGACTGGCTACGTGTGTCATTGCTGCTGTAGTACTCAATGTATATTTGAGGTGACAGGTGGAAAAATTTTTCATAAATAAACTGCACTGTTGAAAGGGTTGTGCATGGCTGTAAATAGTTTCAATATGATGAAGGTGTGTGTTAGGAGAAACTAACATACAGTGTTTAATAGGTAATATTATTTCTCCAATAATATATAATTCAGTACGTGATAACAGTTCATATATTTCTTTTATAGAACCAGTACTGCTATTTTCAATAGGAACTATTGCATAATCTGCCTGTCCACTTTCTACTTTTTTAAAAATTAAATAAAAATTGCAACAAGTACTTTCTATAAAAGTATTGAAATAATTATTCGCATATTTATGTGCTGCTAGATGAGAATAAGTTCCTTTAGGTCCTAAGAAAGTAATATGAACATTATGCATAGGCATATTTCTCTGATGATTTGTATTATCAAAACATAACGAATCTTCTTTGGAGGCATAACAAGAACTTACTCACTCGTCTCTTAAATAAGAGCTAATGAATAGCAAAATTTTACTAAATAGATTACTTCTTTTGGTATTATTTTAATTTAAGTCTTCTTTTTAAGAGCTATCTTTTTAAGCAAACAAAGAGCTTGCTGAGTATATTTTGTAGAGGGATAATTGATTATCATATTTTCAATATGTTTAAGGGCAGATGCATAAGCACCATTTATTAAATTTAATTTCACTATCGAAAACTCATCTTTTGAAAAACGCTCCTCTAATACTGTTATATATTTTTTAGCATTAATAATGTATTGACTATTAGGATAAGTAATAATTAGATTTACAAAAAATTGGAATGCTCTCTCTGCATATTCCGCATCTCGATCATAGCGATCAATACTCAAAAGATGGATTTTATTTAAATGATCTATTTGTAGATTGGTTAGACCTTGCATATATAAGACATAATCTTGCGTAGAATTAAAATCACTCAAACGTAAAAACTTTTGCATTAGATTATGAAGTAAAGTTAAGTTATTTAACTTATAATATGCATATATTAAATTTAGTTTACTTTGCTGATAATCATTATTATCCTGATAATGTCGTTGTATTTTTTTCCAGTGTTTAATATCATTATTTAATGGAAATGTTTCGGTAATAACTGGATAGTGAATAACGGTATGATAAAGATTAAAAAATTTAAAAGAAAAATATGATGTGGTACGCATCATTAAAGTTACTATAATTAATAGTATTCCATAGTTTATGGATATCATGTTTGGTATCTATTTTTAATTATTTTTTCCTTAATTTACTAACTATTTAGTATAGATGAGAATATCATCTTCTATCTAATTTATTAATTCCTCTTAAATGAAACTTACAGCTACAGTATTAGATTCACAAATAGGTCAGAGATTAGATCAAATTTTAGTGAGTTTATTTCCCCACTATTCTAGATCTCGTATCAAAAGGTGGATTGAACAAAAATTAGTGATAGTTAATGGGACTATTATAGATAAGCCAAAAAGTAAAATTAGGGTTAAATGTCAAGTAATTATTAATGTAATAAACGTAACTAATGATCACTATCCTGGGCAAGCACAAGAGATCGCATTAAATATTATTTACGAAGACAATTATTTAATTATCATTAATAAATCTAGAAATTTAGTTGTCCATCCCGGGGCCGGAAATCTTAATGGTACTGTATTAAATGCTTTGCTTTACTACTATCCATCCCTAGCTAAAATACCTAGAGCGGGAATAGTACATCGTTTAGACAAAGATACTACAGGATTAATGATCATAGCAAAAACACCATTAATATATATTAAATTGATCTCTTTAATGAAAAAACGCAGAGTTATTCGTAAATATGAAGCTATAGTTAATGGTGTCATGATCTCTGGAGGAGTGATCTCAGAAGCTATTATTAGACATCCGACTAGACGGACCCTTATGGCTATCGATATGACTAAACAGAGTAGTAAAAAGGCAATAACTCATTATCGTATATTAGCTCGTTTTAGAGCTCACACCCATATTGTAGTTCAACTAGAAACTGGTTTAACTCACCAGATTCGTGTACATCTTGCCTACCTTAACTATCCTTTAGTGGGAGATCCAAAATATAAAGGTCGATATCGAGCAGTAAAAATTCCGGTTCATGCTTCCGGCCCAGTAAAATCAGAATTATATAATTTTGATCGGCAGGCTTTGCATGCTTGTCTATTACAGTTTCCACATCCAGAGACTGGTATACTCATGGAATTTCATACCACAATACCTGACGATATGAAGAATCTCATTTCTCTTTTAGAAATGGACTGTTCATATTTGTAATTTTTATTTTTTTGGTTCCGAAATTAATATTATACTTAACTGATTCAGTTTCAATATAAGAATGTTATCTGGTGCGTTTAGATCTACTGTCTATTCAATTTTAATTGAATCATTAGGTGATATTCTGTAATTCACGATAATTAATATGCATGTGAAACTATGAGATCAATTGTCGACCCCCAAGTAATTATTTTAGTTCAGAAAAACTATTTCTTTTAGCATTCATAAAGATACAAAGTGTTTTTTAGACATACTGTAAAAATTAGGTGCTAAATATTGATAATAGAAATTATTAAGCAATTCATCAGGTACGGAGAGTAAAGGTGGTTAATAATAAGAACAAAAATTCTCAAGAACATCATTTAAGAAAATATACTATTGATATTACAGAGTTAGCAGAAACCGGACAATTAGATCCAGTAATTGGACGAGATGACGAAATACGTCGTACTATACAAGTATTGCAGCGACGTACTAAAAATAATCCTGTTCTTATTGGTGATCCGGGCGTGGGAAAGACTGCTATTGTAGAAGGATTAGCACAAAGAATTTTGAATAGAGAAGTACCTGAAGGATTAAAAGGAAGAAAAATATTAGCATTAGATATGGGAACATTATTAGCCGGAGCAAAATATCGGGGAGAATTTGAAGAACGATTGAAAGGTGTAGTTACAGATTTAGTTAAACAGGAAGGTAAGGTAATATTGTTTATAGATGAATTACATACTCTGGTAGGAGTAGGTAAAAGTGAAGGGGCTATGGATGCAGGTAATATGTTAAAACCAGCGTTGGCTCGCGGGGACCTACACTGTGTAGGTGCTACTACTTTAAATGAATATAGACAATATCTAGAAAAAGATGCAGCTTTAGAACGACGTTTTCAAAAAGTATTTATAGCAGAACCGACCGTCGAAAATACTATTGCTATTTTGCGTGGTTTAAAGGAACGTTATGAACTACATCATAATGTACAAATTACCGATCCTGCAATTGTAGCGGCAGCTAAATTATCACAACGTTATATTTCGGAAAGAAAATTACCTGATAAAGCAATTGATTTAATTGATGAAGCTGCTGCGAGTATCCGGTTACAAATTGATTCTAAACCTGAACCTTTAGATCGCCTAGAACGACGGATTATCCAATTAAAACTAGAACAACAAACCTTAAATAAAGAAATGGATGAAGCCAGTCTTAAACGTCTCACGGTTTTGAAGACCGAAATAAATGAGAAGGACCATCAATATGCAGAATTAGAAAAAAAGTGGAAAACAGAAAAATCTATCTTAACTCATACTCAACATCTGAAAACCGAACTAGAACAAGCTAAAATAATGCTTGAAAAATTGAGACGACTAGGAGATTTAGAACGCATGTCTCAATTACAGTATGGTACTATTCCAGAATTAGAAAAAAAGTTATTCATAGCCACTAATCAAGGTAATGAAGTTATGCACTTATTACGTAATAAAGTTACAGATACAGAGATAGCAGATGTATTATCTCGTTGGACTGGAATTCCAGTATCTCGGCTGATACAGAGTGAGCGACAAAAACTTTTACGTATAGAAGAAACGTTACATCAGCGGGTAATTGGTCAAGATGATGCTGTATCAGCTGTAGCAAATGCTTTACGTAGAAATAGAGCTGGTTTATCCGATCCTAATCAACCGATTGGTTCCTTTCTTTTTCTTGGTTCCACTGGTTTAGGAAAAACCGAACTTTGTAAGGCATTAGCTAATTTTATGTTTGATTCTGATGATTCCATGGTACGTATTGATATGTCGGAGTTTATGGAAAAACATGCTGTGTCTCGTTTAGTTGGTGCTCCTCCTGGTTATATTGGCTATGAAGAAGGGGGATATTTAACCGAAGCGATTAGACGGAGACCTTATTCGGTCATATTATTAGATGAAGTAGAAAAAGCACATGTAGACGTTTTTAATATTTTACTTCAAGTTTTAGATGAAGGTCGGTTAACAGATAGTCAAGGTAGAACAGTAGATTTTCGTAATACCGTAGTAGTGTTAACTTCTAATTTAGGATCGGATATAATTCAAGAACGTTTCGTAACATGGACATATGAGGAGATAAAAACAATCTTAATGAAGATTGTGAATAAGCACTTTCGTCCCGAATTTATTAATCGTATTAATGAAATAGTTGTATTTCATCCTTTAAATAAAAAGCATATTGCTTTAATAGTAAAAATTCAGCTTCACAAGCTATATAATAAATTGCAAGAACAAGGTTATCAAATTCATCTGACTAATAATGTGGTGCAGATGTTAGTAGAAAAAGGATATGATCCGGTTTATGGAGCTAGGCCATTAAAAAGAGTTATTCAAACTCTCATTGAAAACAAGTTAGCTAAAAGTATTTTAGCAGGAAAAATTCTTCCAAGTCACCCTATAGAAATAGATTATCAACATGGTAATCTTATATATAGATAGATATGATAAAAATAAAATTTTTTTCCAGTAGCTTTTTATTTTTCCTAATTATATAATGAAGATAAGCTATTGACTTAAGTAATAAGTCGATAAGTTTCTATTCAGCTCAATTTTTAGCCGAATAGAAAAAGTTCTTTAAAAAATAAAATTTTGTAAATACAGGACATTTGTGGGTTGTGAGGTTAAGCAATTAAGCGTACAAGGTGGATGCCTAGGCAGTCAGAGGCGA